>NZ_JBWKPK010000006.1:0-131430 GCF_059418205.1 Caulobacter sp. GW821-FHT09B11
CCTCCGGCCCTCCGGGCCACCTCCCCCAGAGGGGGAGGATCTTTTTGGTTCGCCTTGCTGGCCTTGCGCCCAGGATCCATCGTTCAGCCGCTCAGATCTTTGCAAGAGGCTAGAGGTCTGAGCGGTCGCCGGCATGGACCCTCGCCACAAGGGCGAGGGAGGCGAACTGTTGGCGGTGCGTGACCAAACAAGACTCTGAAGCCGCCCGCGCGGGACGTCAGAGCGCGGCGATCGCGTTCCACACCGTCGCCGGCACGTCGTCCGTGGCCGTGTAGAAGTGGAGTTCGGATTTGCCGGCCGCCGCGGCGTACTTCTGGATCTCGGCGGCCTTGGCGTGCGCGATCTCGCCGGCCATGGGCGTGATCAGGCCGGGCTTGCCGCCGGCGGCCGTCCAGAACTTGATCGACTGAACGTAGTTGTCGGCGGGATCGCCGTGGCCGACGACGCCGTCGTCGGTGCGCCAGTAGGCCTGGGGCAGCAGCACCGTGGAGTGCTTGAAGAACGCCGCCCAGGGCAGGTTCGGGTGCATGGCCTTGGCGCGGTAATGCGACGTCGTGCCGAACGGACGACCGCCGGAGGCCGCCACGATGGTCGAGCAGAACTTGTCGGCCAGGGCGCTCAGGCCCTTCTGGTCCCAATCGTAGGGTTTTCCAGGCGCGCCTTCGGGATCGACGTAATAGCCGGCCAGCCCCTTGCCCAGGAGATCGACGACCTTGGCCGCCTCCTTCATGGCCGCGTCCTCCTTCGCCGACGGCCAGCGCCAGCCGAAGACGTCTATGCCCTTGGCCTTGAACGCCGTGATGGCCGCCGCGACGTCATTGTCGGTGCGTATGGCCACGCCCGTGACCCTGGCGTCCACCGCCTGCGTCACGAAATCGCTCAGCTTGTCGTAGTTGACGACCCAAAGAATTTTTCGAACCGACATCCCGGCCTCCCCAAAATTGTCAGGGGACCAGAATATCACAACCTATAGAGGATTATTGGCGCTTCCTCGCGCATCTTGCCGCCATGACGCGCCGACACGCGCCTCCCCCGTTCCCTTTCGCTCAGAACCGCATTATAGCTCATCGTTGAACAACCCCGCCCGGCCGAAAGGTCGGGCGCCGTCATTTCTGGAGGACCGCATGTCCGACATTCTGATGCCCAAGGCGACCGCCGTCTGGCTCGTGGACAACACCTCGCTGAGCTTCGAGCAGATCGCCGACTTCTGCGGCCTGCACCCGCTGGAAGTCCGCGGCATCGCCGATGGCGAAGTGGCGCGCGACATCCGCGGCGCCGATCCGATCGGCAACGGCCAGCTGACCCGCGAAGAGCTCGACAAGGCCCAACGCGCCCCGCAGTACCGCATGAAGGCCCAGGTGAGCCGTCACGCCGAGCTGCTGAAGCCGCAGAAGAAGGCCCCGCGCTACACCCCGGTGTCGCGCCGTCAGGACCGTCCGGACGCCATCGCCTGGTTCATCCGTCACCACCCGGAAGTGACCGACGCCCAGATCTCCAAGATCCTCGGCACGACCAAGGCCACCATCGAGCAGGTGCGCAACCGCACCCACTGGAACGCGGCCAACATCAAGCCGGTCGATCCGGTGACCCTGGGCCTGGTCGGCCAGCTGGAACTCGACGCCCTCGTCAAGAAGGCGGCCGAGAAGAAGGCCAAGGACGACGCCAAGAAGGGCATCGTCGCCGAGGACCCGACCCTGCGTCCGGCGGCCGAGACGGCCTACATCTCCGAGGAAGAGCAGGAAGAGCGCGACATCCGCGCCGCCCGCGCCGAACCGAAGGCCGAGGACGTGTTCGGCTCGTTCAAGGGCAATGTCGACGACGACGAAGACGACGAGGACTGATCCCCTCTCCCCGTTCGCGAGGACGGGGAAACCCGGACAGCAAAAAGGCCCATCCGACGCTCGGATGGGCCTTTTCTATGCCTTTGGGGCTTTAGTGGAGCCTCGCTCGAAGTCCCTCTATCTCCTCCTTGAGCCTCAGCTTCTGCCGCTTCAGCTCTCGAAGCCTGGTGGCGTCGCTACCCGGTCGACTGGTCTCCTCCTGGATCGTGCGGTCGAGGTTCTCGTGACGGGACCCCAGCTCGCGGATACGGGATTCGATGGCCATGGGCTCGGCCTCCTTTTGGGCTGTTGACGGAGGGAGTGAACACCCGCTGGTCCGGGCTGTCAGATCACATATGATTGCAATCGGCGGCGCTTGACGTGGCGACGCTTCCTCCCGTGACGGACGAAAATTCACCATGACGGACGCCGCCGCACCCGCTTCCACCAGTGGTTTCAAACCGCGACTGGTGATCGGAATCTCCGGCGCCTCGGGGGCGCTTTACGGCCTGCGGGCCCTGGCCGCCTGCCGCGACCTGGGCGTCGAGAGCCACCTCGTGATGAGCAAGTCGGCGGCCCTGACCTTGACCCAGGAGACCGGGCTTTCGGTCGCCCAGGCCGCCGAGACGGCCGACGTGGTGCACCGGATCGGCGATGTCGGGGCCTCGATCGCCTCGGGCTCCTACCGCACGCTGGGCATGATCGTAGCGCCCTGCTCGGTGCGGACGATGAGCGAGATCGCCACCGGCGTAACCTCTTCGCTGCTGACCCGCGCCGCCGACGTGACCCTGAAGGAGCGCCGGCCGCTGGTGCTGATGGTGCGCGAAAGCCCGCTGCACCTGGGCCATCTGCGCACCCTGACGCGCCTCTCGGAAATGGGCGCGGTGATCGCCCCGCCGGTGCCGGCCTTCTATGCGAAACCCGTCTCGATCGAGGAGATGGTCGACCAGTCGGTGGGCCGGGCGCTCGACCTCTTCGGCCTGACCTGGGGGCCGGTGAAGCGCTGGGGCGAGGACCTCCCCCCCATTGGTGCTACCGTCAACGAAACGGACGAAAATTAACGGCCATGCGGTTCTGGGACTGGGCTCTTTCCGTCTATGCGCGACAGCCTGTCGCAGCCGCGTGCCTGGACCTGCAGGACGCGCACGGCCAGAACGCGCCGTTCCTGCTGTGGGCGGCCTGGACGGCGCTGGAGGGACGGCCCGCCGATCTGGCGCGCGCCGCGGCCCTGGTCCGCGCCTGGGACGCCGAGATCGGCGCGCCCCTGCGCGGCGTGCGCCGGGCTCTGAAGCCCGCGCGTCCCGACGTGGCCGATCCGGCGCGGGAAACCTTCCGCGACCAGGTCAAGGCGGCCGAACTGGCCGGCGAGAAGCTGCTGATGGAGAGCCTGGAGGCGATCTGCGGCCCGGTGGGCGCCACGGCCGACGTCTACGGCGCTCTTCTGGCGGCCGCCCGGGCCTCCGGCGAGCCGCCGCAGGACGCGGCTTTGGCGCGGCTGGCCGATGCTTTGGCTTGAGGGCGCGCACCGGGCGGCGAAACCGCAAACACTTTCGCCTAGCGCGCTTTGGCTTGAGACCTTTACCGCCCGTCAGGCTTTGCTATCTATCACCGGCTTCGGACCAGTGCTCAGAGTGGGGGAACGTCCATGAACGATGACGATCCTTCGGAAGAAACCTCCATCGCCATCGAGCGCCGCCTGGCGATCCTGCGCGAGGAGCACCAGGACCTGTCGGACGCCGTCGCGGCCCTGGAAGAACGCCCCCAGCCCGACATGCTGCAGATCGCCCGCCTCAAGCGCCGCAAGCTGGCCCTGAAGGACGAGATCGTGCGCCTGGAAGACCAGGTGACGCCGGATATCATCGCCTAAGCGCTGCGCGCGCCCCCTCAGTCGCTCCGCGACAGCTCCCCCAGAGGGGGAGCATCTGAGGCCGTAGATCCTCCCCCTTTGGGGGAGGTGGCCCGGAGGGCCGGAGGGGGGTCTCCCCCGACCCTACTCCAGATCCCCCGGCCCGAACGCCTCGGGCAGCAGGCTCCAGAACGGCGTGCGCTTCGTGGCCGCCCCGCCCTGCACCGACACGATCTCGCAGGTCTTCACAGCGAACTCGCCGATGCGCTGGCGGCAGGCGCCGCAGGGCTGGACGACGGCGTCGGAGCCGGCGGCGATGTAGACGCGCTCGATGCGGCGGCCGCCGGCCGTGACCATGGCCCCGATCGCCGTCTGCTCGGCGCAGGTGCCCGACGGATAGGCGGCGTTCTCGACATTGACGCCGAAATGCACCCCGCCCAGGTCGTCGACGACGGCGCTGGCGACGGTGAAGTTCGAATAGCGGGCGTAGGACCGCGCCAGATAGGCCGGCAGCGCGGCGGCGATGGCCGCTTCGTCGGAAGCCTGGATATCGGAAGAAAATATTGCGGCGCTCATGCCATCCCTCGGATCCCGGCAGGATCGCGCCGGGAACCGAGGCAATCAGTCGCGGCCCGCTTATGCAAGCGCAAAGCGGCGGGCCGCGATCAGGTTTCGCCGGGCGCCAGGGCGACGATCGACAGGGCGTGCACGGGCCCCGCCATTTCCTCGGCCAGGGCCTGGAAAATCAGCCGCTGGCGGGCCACGCGGCCCTTGCCGGCGAAGGCTTGCGCCTCGATCGTCAGGTTGAAGTGGCTCTCTCCGCCCTCGCGGTGGCCGGCATGGCCCTGGTGGCGGGCGCTGTCGTCCACGACCTCCAGCCGGGTGGGCGAAAAAGCGGTGGTCAACTTGGCTTCGATGGCGTCAGAGACGGCGCCCATGGTGATCTCCGGCATGTCAATCCTTGAACGGAAATAGCCTGGGCTTACTCTAAGCGCCATGAGCCGTGCGTTCGAATACCGCCCCAAGTTTTTCGACATCCGCGTCCGCCCGCCCAAGCCGGGCGAGGAGGAGGGTCCGCGCGCCGACGACGTCAACCGGCTGAAGCCCGGTCAGCGTCGGTGCGAGCATGCCGACTGCCTGCGCGCGGCCGAGGCCAAGGCGCCCAAGAGCCGCGACCTGCCGGGCCAGTACTACCACTTCTGTCAGCCGCACGCGGCCGAGTACAACAAGAACTGGAACTTCTACGCCGGCATGAACGAGGGCCAGATCCGCGCCGAGCAGGAGCGCGAGAAGGTCACCGGCGGCCGACCGACCTGGAGCATGAAGGCCGACGCCGGTTCGCGCGAGGCCGCCGCCGCCGCCGCCCGCGACGCCCGCAACATGGCCGACCCGTTCGGCCTGTTCCGCGCCCAGCAGCGCAAGGCCGAATCGGCCGCCGCCGGCCGCGCCGTCGGCAAGCTGGAACGCCAGGCCCTGGCCGACATGGATCTCGACGTCGACGCCGACGCCGCGGCCATCCGCGCCCGCTACAAGGACCTGCTCAAGCGCTGCCACCCCGACATGAACGGCGGCGACCGCAGCGCCGAGCACAAGCTCCAGCGAGTGATCAAGGCCTACAAGACCCTGCAGAAGTCCGGGATGGCGAAGTAGCGACGACTCAAGGTGCCAGACGGCGGTAGCCCTTGGTCGGGAAATAGTCCTCTTCGGCCTCGGGCGCCGGTTCGCCTTCGCGCCGCCCCTCGGACGTGATGCGGAAAAGAGGCTGGGCCGCGCGCCCCTTCGCCTCGATCCGTCCCGGCGCGCCGACGACGAGAACCGCCGGCCGCTCACCCAGGCCGTCTTCGGCCTCGCAGGTCAGCGCGACCCGATCGGGCGCCAGCCAGCGGTCCGGACGGCAGCGGGCGTCGCTGTCGGCGACGAAGGTCAGCCTGCCCTCCCCGGCTGCGAACACCGACAGGCCGCCGCCGAAATCGCCATAATTGCCGACCACCAGCCAGCGGCCGTCGGGCGAGGCGACGGGCAGCCCCTCGCCCAGGCCGACCAGCTCGCCCGCCGCATCGACCAGCAGGGCCGTCTCGTCGCCCTCGCCATGCGTGAAGCCGAGATAGGGATAGCGCCGGCCGCCCAGGTCGAGCACGCCCGAGAACCGCCAGCGGCTACAGCTGTCGAAGCCGTCGCAATAGTTCGCGTCGGTGAAGGCGGCCACGTCGCGGCCGCCGATGCGGAGAAACAGGACGTCGCCCTCGCGCCGGGCGAAAGCGGAATGAGCCGCGATCAGCTTGGCCTCTTCGTCCCGCCCCTGGTCGAGATTCTCGCGCAGCAGCCGGGCGTAGGCGCGATCGTCTTCGGCTTGAGACACCGTGACATTCGGCAAGGCGGCGGCGGAACGGGCGGCTTCGGCGCGGTCGCGGCGGATCGCCAGCCCGCCGGCGACGGCGAAGGTAGCCGCCATGACGGCGACCGTGACGATCCAGGGAAAGGCGCGCTTGAAGGCCATGGCCGAGCTTTAGGCCCGGCCGGGTAGCCACGCGAGTCTCAAAGCGGACTCGCGCTTGAATTCAGCGGATGCGGATGCGGATCGGCACGTCGATGAACGAACCGGCGCGGCTCTTGCCGTCCGGACCCAGCAGGTCGACCTGGATCTGCGAGGCCATCTGCAGGGCGGCGTCGCCGACGCCCAGGTCGTTGGGGCTCTCGGCCTGGACGCTGCAAGCCGTCAGGCCGCCGTTGTTCTTGACCATGCAGCTGAGCAGGGCCACCGCTTCGCGCGGTTGCGCCACCTGGACGACACGGGCCTGCGGCTCGGCCGAGGCGGACGGAGCGGCGGCGGTCACGGCGGCGGCGAGAACGAACGAAGCGATCACTGTATCATCCCTATTGTCTTGCGGAGGGCCCTGGGGTTTCCCGGGAGCCTCCGGTGTCATTTTGGGTCAGGCGGCGTTCGCCTGCTTGAGCCGTTGCAACCCCTGGGCCGCCAGGTCGGTCAGCGACCGCAGGCCAAGCTCGGCGAAGACGTCGAACGCGACCGCAAGAGCGGTGGCCGCCCGGTCCAGGCGCCCGTCGTCGCGGCCGGTGATCTCGACCCGTGCTTCATAGAGACGGGCCAGGTTCATCTGGGCCACGGCCCAGCCGGCCGGGTCGCGCGCGCCCGGATGGGCCGAAAGCTCGGCCTTGAAAGCCATCTCGGCGGCGTCGAGCACCGCCAGGTCCGCCGTCAGCTCGGCGCAGCGGGCCAGACTCAGGGCGCGGTTGTTGGCGACGGCGGCGCGCAGGGACAGGGCCGGCTGCACCTTCACGATGTGGGTGGCGCGGTCGAAGCAGGTGACGGCCTGCTCGAAGCAGCGGTCGGAGGTGGTGGCCTCGCCCATCATCTGCAAAGCCTCGCCCAGGCCCGCCTGGGCGCGGGCCCAGTCCAGCGGGCTGTGGCCGGGGTCCAGCGGCTCCAGCGCCTGGGTGGCGGCCTCGACGCCGTCGGCGATCAGGGAAAGCTCGCCGTCGAAGTCGCCCAGGCGCGTCAGGGCCTCGGCGCGCAGCAGCTCCAGGCGCGACCAGGTCAGGGGTTCGAAATCGGGATCGAGGGCGGCGACGGCGACGCGGGCCTCGGCCAGGGCGACCTCGACCAGCGAGCGGTCCTTCAGGCGGACGGCGCAGGCCAGCAGCAGGTCGATGCGGGCGGCGCGCTGGTCGGCCAGCTGCAGGCGGCCGCCGCCGGCCTTGGCGCCGCGATCGCTCGCCAGCACTTCCAGCGGGGCCTCGAAGGCCTGGGCCGACGCCAGGGCGCGGTCGATATCGTTGTCGGACAGCGCCATGCGGCCGTCGACGGCGGCCATCAGGGCCGCGGCCAACGGCGCGTGCGGGCCGTGGGCCGACTTGGCCAGGGAAAGCGTGGCGCCGGCGGCCGCGTGCAGGCCCTCGTCGCCGAACAGTTCGGCGCCCAGCATGGCCAGCACCGCCTGCTCGCAGCGGGCGGCGGCGGTCAGCTCGGGCTTGCGCTCGGTCTCGCCCAGCCGGGCGGCGGCCTCGGCCTGGGCTGCGCCTTTACGTAAAGCAGCCGCGTCGCCGGTGCGGCGGGCCACTTCGCGCCAGACCACGGCGGCTTCCAGCAGGCGCACCGCGCGGTCCTTGCAGCCGATGCGGCCGGCCGCGACGTCGGCGGCGCGGGCCTCGTTGGTCAGCAGGCGCAGGTCCATCAGTTCCAGCAGCGCGGTGTCGCCGCCGGTCAGCCCTTCGCGATGGGCGGCGGCATGGGACACGCGGCCCTGGCCGTCGACGCCCAGCAACCGCTTCAGGTCCCGTCCAACGAATTCGAACATCGCTCGCGCACTCCGCAGCCGGATCGTCCCACCTCGGCACGCCCGAAATGGATTTAACGCGATATCAGCAAAACCGGAGCCAACGCTCTTAACAAGGGGTTAACAGGTGTGAATCCGTCGTTAACCACGAATATTCAGATCACATTAACTTTGATCGCCCGATCGGCCCGGAAATCTGGGCTTTTGACCCATTTTGGCACGCTTTTTGCTTGATCGATCCACAGCCGGCGGGCGGTGCGATCGCACCAATTATAACTTCGTTCACCAAAGTGAAAATGACGTTAACCCTAAGATTTAGGACCTTGTTTACACTTTGTTCAGGGTCGTTACCGCGCGGAGTGGCGAATTCCGACGCAAGGCGCTAGGAAACCGCCATGACCAGCCCTTCCGTGACCCTCTGGACCGCCGCCCTCTGCAAGCAGGATCCCGGCTATGGCGGCTGGGCGTTCGTCCGTCGGCAGGACGGCGAGTCGGGCGCGGCGGCGATCAGGGGCGCGGCCGGCGGCGAGCGCCGCACCAGCCTGGCGAAGATGAGCCTGACGGCGCTGGTCGAGGCGCTGACCAGCCTGTCGGACCTGCCGGCCGGCGCGGCCGTGACCCTGCATTTCGCCGATCCCGCCCTGGCCGGCGAACTGGTCGCCAGCGACGGCGCCTACGCCCTGGCCGAACCCGAAGCCTGGGCCGCCGCCCGCGCCCTGGTCGCCGCCCGGCCGGTGCTGAACCTCGTGCCGCTGGCGGCTGGCGCGCCGGCGAGTGGTTTCCTCGCGGCCTGGGCCGAGTTCGGACTGGACACGTCCAAGAGCCGCGGCAGCTTCAAGGCCGCCATTCCGAAGCCGAACCTGCTGAAGTTTCCGGGCTAGCCGCCTGCGGCGGCCCCGTACGTCGCTTCGTTTATCGTCGAACCCGCGCTCCTAGCTCCTCCCCCGAGAAACGGGGGAGGTGGCGCGCTGCGGATACGCAGCGTGACGGAGGGGGCGAGGGACAGAGCGCCGAGCGCGCCGCCGCCCCCTCCACCGCTTCGCGGTCCCCCTCCCCCGTTTCACGGGGGAGGAGTTGGGGCGTTGGAGAAATCTCCCCCTGTGGGGGAGGCGATCGCGCAGCGATCGGTGGGGGGCGTTTCTATGAAATCGGCCAAGACTGGGGGAGCTGACAACTTCCCCCCACCGGCCTTCGGCCGCCTCCCCCAGAGGGGGAGGTTTCCTACTGAAGCCCCTTCACTACCAGCGTCGCGGTCGCCGCGTTGCAGGCGAAGGGGATGTCGGCCAAGGTGGCCAGGCGGATCAGGGCCTTGACGTCGACGTCGTGCGGCTGGGGCGACAGCGGGTCGACGAAGAAGATCAGGATATCGAGCCGGCCCTCGGCGATCATCGCGCCCAGCTGCTGGTCGCCGCCCAGGGGACCACTCTTGAGGCGGGTCAGCTGCAGCTGCGGCAGGGCCTGCAGGATGCGGCCGCCGGTGGTGCCGGTGCCGTAGAGCACGTGCTTTTCCAGGAACGCCGCGTGGGCCAGGGCCCAGTCGACCAGCTCGGCCTTCTTGTCGTCGTGGGCCACGAGGCCGATGGCGAACTGGCGGGTCATGCGGGACGGCTCCGGTTTGCGAACGCGCCCCTCCTATAGCGGCTGTCGAGGCCGCCGCCAGCCTGAAGGCCGCTTCCCTTTTCACGCGCAATGCCGCTAGGATACATATTGAAACTATATCTCAAATAATGAGATCGCCAGTCACGGCGATCCTGGAGGAAGACGCCGATGACCCTGGACCGCCGCGCCTTCGCCATGGGCCTGACCGCCCTGCCCCTGCTGTCGGCCGCGCCCGCCTTCGCCGCCCAATCCGAGGCAAAGGGACCCGGCGCGCGCCCCGGCCCGTTCCTGCTGGGCGCCGACATCACCTGGATCCCGCAGGACGAGGCCGACGGCGCGACCTTCTACGCCGATGGCCAGAAGCGCGACATCCTGGCGATCCTGGGCGACGCCGGCTTCAACGCCGTCAAGATCCGCATCTTCGTCAATCCCGAGAACGGCTACTCTCAGCAGCGCAAGACCGATCCGTGGGCGGGCCTCGGCCAGACCGTGGCGATGGCCAAGCGGATCAAGGCCGCCGGCATGCACCTGACGATCAGCTTCCACTACAGCGACAACTGGGCCGATCCGCAGAAGCAGGTGAAACCCGCCGCCTGGACCGACCTGCCGTTCGACGCGCTGGTCAAGGCGGTCGGCGACCACACCCGCACGGTGCTGAGCGCCCTGGTGAAGGCCGGCGCCAAGCCCGACATGGTGGTGATCGGCAACGAGATCACCTTCGGCATGCTGTGGCCGGACGGCCGCGTGCCCCTGCCCGTTCCCACCGGCAACCCGGCCACCGATGCGGTGCACCTGCAGGTTCCCGACGCCGGCGGCTTCGACAAGCTGGCCAGGCTGCTCAGCGCGGGCCTGGACGCCTCGCGCGAGACGGTTCCAGGCGTCAAGACCAGCCTGCACAACCACCTGGGCCGCCACTGGACCATCGTCAGCCACTGGACCGACAGCCTTCTGGCGCGCGGCGTGCGTTTCGACGCCGTCGGCTTCTCCTGCTACCAGCAGGCGGCCGAGGGCGACTGGGCCAACACCTTCGCCCGGTTCGGCGAGCGCTACCGCGACCACGGCTTCTACGTGGCCGAATATTCTAGCCGGAAGCGCTACGTGAACGACCTCGTCTTCGACGCCCCGGGCCAGCGCGGCTGGGGCACGTTCATCTGGGAGCCGACCCGGCACCAGGAGGCGATCTTCGACCAGGACGGCCGCAACGCCGGCGAAGGCCCGCGCCCCAACCTGCTGTCGCAGGGCATCAACGCCGCCGAAGCCCCCGGCGCGCAGATCGCCGGCGCCCCGCCGCCCCATCCCGAAAAGACCGAGCACGGCGGCCGCTACGACGCCAACGCCTTCATGGAGCTCTATCGCCAGATGGCGCGGGACTATGGAGTGCTGAAGGGATGAGGAAGGGGCGTTGGAAGGTTTCTGGAGAGCGTAAAGCCGTGCCCGCGGGTCTACGACCGCTCGCTGCCGCCGCGGCGCTGACTTGCCTTCTTCTGGGCCAAGCGCCCCTGCGAGCGGCGTCCGCCCAGGCGAGCCCCCAGGCCGAGGCCACCGTCGAAAAGGCGCCGATGCTCGGGCCGAAGGCGTTCATCGACTACTTCAAGCCGATGCCGTCCGCGACGCTGTCCAAGACCGCTTGGGGCGCAACCGAGGTCAGCGCGCGCGATCAACGCAACGGCCTCGAAGATACGGCGATGGCCCGCTGGAACTATTGGGACGGCCAGATCCTCAAGGGAACCGACGGCCGGTATCGCATGTTCGCCAGCCGATGGGACCAGGCGCTTGGTCACAAGGGCTGGGGAGACTCCCTGGCCATGGTCGCGGTCAGCGACACCTTGTTCGGCCCCTATCGCGACCAGGGTCTGACCTGGCCCGACAATCAGGGCGGCAGAGGCCACAACGTCACCGCCCTGCGACTGCATGACGGGCGTTACGGCGTCGTCGTGAGCGAGACGCGCAGCGGCGACGTCTTCGTCTCAAGCTCGATCGACGGCCCTTGGCGCCAGCTCGGCGTCATCGGTTACGATCAGAGCCGCTTCCAGCTGGTCAAGACGCCAGGCGATGTCGCGGCCAGGGGCGATCCGACGGCGACGCCCGCCCGCGCGGCCAATTTCAGCATCATGCTGAGGCCCGACGGCGCCTATCAGATCATTCCTCGGTCGGGGCAGGTTCTGATCAGCACCAAGGGGATACTGGGTCCCTACGTGGTCATGGGCGACAGCGTCTATCGGGGCCTGGCGGGAATGCCCCAGGCGGATCTGCGCGCTTTCGAAGATCCCGTCCTATGGTTCAGCGGCGGTTGGTATCACATCGTGGTCAATCACTGGCGCGAGCGCCGCGCCTATCACCTGATCTCGCGCGATGGGATCACGCAGTGGAAGGTCCAGGGATTGGCCTATGAGCCTGGAGCCGACTTCATCCGATACGCCAACGGCGCCGTGAATCACTGGAACAAGCTCGAGCGCCCCGGCGTGGTCATGGAAAACGGCCACGTCGTCGCCATGACCTTCGCCGTCATCGACGTCGCCAAGGACGCGCAGACAGGCGGCAACGGCCATGGCAGCAAAATCATCGTCGTGCCGTTCGACGGCGCGGCGATGGACCGGGATCTCGCCGGGCTGTAGCCGAAAGGCCCTTGGCCTCGCCGAAACCCTAGCCCCGCTCCCTCGTGCGTTCGAAGCGCACCTTCGGATAGCGTTCGGCGACGTAGTTGATCTCCCAGGCGCTCTTGCCCAGGAACACCGGCTGCTCGTCGATGTCGCGACCCATGGCGGTCTTGTGCTTGTTCTCGAAGTCCTCGACGTCGGCGCGCTCGCCAACCAGCCAGCGGGCCTCGGCGTAGGGGCTGGCCTCGAAGATCACGTCCAGCTGGTATTCGTTGGCCAGGCGGTCGGCCATGACCTCGAACTGCAGCTGGCCGACGGCGCCGACGATGAAGTCGCTGCCGATCATCGGCCGGAACAGCTGGGTGACGCCTTCCTCGGCCAGGCCTTCGAGGGCCTTCTTCAGGTGCTTGGCCTTCAGCGGATCCTTGACCCGCACGCGGCGCAGGATTTCCGGGGCGAAGTTGGGCAGGCCGGCGAAGCGCAGGGCGCCGCTCTCCGACAGGCTGTCGCCCACCCGCAGCACGCCGTGGTTGGGAATGCCGATCACGTCGCCGGCGAAGGCGTCTTCGGCCAGTTCGCGGTCGGACGCGAAGAACATGATCGGCGCGTTGACGCTCATGGCCTTGCCGGTGTTCTGGGCCTTCAGCTTCATGCCGCGCGTGAAGCGGCCGCTGGTCAGGCGCAGGAAGGCGATCCGGTCGCGGTGATTGGGGTCCATGTTGGCCTGGACCTTGAAGACGAAGCCCGAGACCTCGCCGTCGCCGGGCGCGACATGGGTTTCGGCCCCGGCCTTGCTGGCCTTGGCCGGCTTGGGCGCGGGCGCATAGGCGCCGATGCCGGCCAGCAGCTGGTCGACGCCGAAGTGGCGCAGGGCCGAGCCGAAGAACACCGGCGTCATGTGGCCTTCGAGGAACGACTGCACGTCGAACGGCTTGCCGGCCTCGGTGACCAGCATGGCGTTTTCCTCCAGCTCGGCGCGCTCGTCGGGCTCGAGATACTGGACGATGGCGTTGCCGTTGAAGGCCACGGCGTCGGGGTGGCCCTCCTCGTCGGTCGAGCTCTTCTTGGCGTAGGGCAGGAACTGCTGGCTGCGCAGGTCGAGCATGCCCTTGAAGCGCCCGCCCGAACCGGCCGGCCAGAACAGCGGCGCGGGATCGAGGGCCAGCTTCGACGAGACCTCGTCGAGCAGCTCGAACGGGTCCTGGGCCTCGCGGTCCATCTTGTTGATGAAGGTGATGATCGGGATGTCGCGCAGGCGGCACACCTCGAACAGCTTCAGGGTCTGGGGCTCGATGCCCTTGGCGGCGTCCAGCACCATGACGGCCGCGTCGGCGGCGGTGAGGGTGCGGTAGGTGTCTTCCGAGAAGTCCTCGTGGCCCGGGGTGTCCAGCAGGTTGAACATCAGGCCGTCGTGGTCGAACGTCATCACCGACGCCGAGACCGAGATGCCGCGCTCGCGCTCGATCTTCATCCAGTCCGACTGGGTGCGCCGCGCCTGGCCGCGCGCCCGCACCGCGCCGGCCGCGCGGATCGCCCCGCCGGCCAGCAGCAGGTTTTCCGTCAGCGTCGTCTTGCCGGCGTCGGGGTGGCTGATGATGGCGAAGGTGCGCCGACGGGCGGCTTCAGCGGCGGGAGAGGTGCTCATCCGGCCGAACTACCCGGCTGACGCGCCCTTGTCACCTTCCCCCGGAGCCGCATCCGGCGTCGCGGCGTCCCTGGCGGCCGCGCCCAGGGGCTCGCCGTCGGCCTTACCCTCCATCCGGACAAGCATCTGGGCGGCCCGTCGGGCCGTGGCGCCGCCGTGCGGATTGCCCGCCACCGGCCCCAGCAGGTCGCGCGCGACCTGGTACTGCTTGGCGCGGATGAACAATCGCGCGGCGTTCGTGCGGATGGTCGCGTTCTGCGGCGCGATCATCGCGGCGCGGAGGGCGACGTTCAGGGTGTTCTCGGTCGGCTCGCGATCCAGCGACCGGCTCTCGGCATAGCCGTAGAGCGTCAGGTAGTTGTCGGGATCGACCTTGTGGGCTCGGCCCAGATAGCTCGCCGCCTCGGCGTAGACGGCCTTGGCCTTGTCGCGGCCGGCCGGATCGCGCGCCAGGCGCCGCGCCACGGCGAGCCGGCTGTAGGCCATGACCTGCAGCGTCTCGACGTCCTGCGGCCGCTCCTCGAGCAGGCTCTTGAGCAGCGCCTCGCCCTTGTCGCGGTCGCCGATCTCGCACTCGGCGCGGGCCAGCACCAGGCGGCTGTAATATTCGTCCGGGCGCTTGGCGGCCAGGTCGCGCACCCTGGCCAGCAGCTCCGGCGCCTCGGCCTTGCTGATCGACAGCTTCAGGCGCTGGGCGTCGAGGATCAGGTCGTCGGCCCCGGCCGGCAGGCGGGTGAAGGTGATCTCGGGGGCGGCGGCGGCGCGCGGGACCACGGCCCACAGGCTGAGCTTGCCGTTCATATAGGCCCGCAGCGCCTTTTCGAGCCCGGCGGCGTCCTGGCCGTAGACCTTGGTCCAGGAGGCCATCGGGTCGCCGCGGTCGCGGACCAGCTTCAGGTAGTCGTCCAGCTTGCCCCGGCGCTCGCGGTCGCTCCAGACATAGTGGGTCAGCAGCCAGGACTGGGCGTAGAAGGCCAGGACGTCGTCCTTGTCCAGCTGCGCGGGGCGCTTGGACAGCAGCACGTCCATCGGCACCCAGCGCGCGTTCAGCAGCGAATAGGCCCGGCCGCGACTGAAGTCGCCGATCTTGACGAGCTTCGGCTGCAGGTCGGCGGTCTTGTAATATTCCGCCAGGCCCTCGACCAGCCAGCCCGGATAGGCGTTGGGCAGGTACTGCATCATGAAATGGTGCGTGTATTCGTGCAGCACCGTGTCGTCGCCGTTGTTGCGGTCGTACTCGTCGTCGGCGCGGATCGCGACGACGAAGATGTCGTCCACGGCGGTCAGGTAGACGCCGCGCAGCAGCTCGTTGGCGTCGGGCATCACGCGCCGCAGCTGGCGATTGTTGGACAGCAGGTAGAGCGGCAGCTTGCGGGGCGTCTCGACGTCGGTCTTGCCGTGCAGCTGGCGCAGCACCCCGTCGAAGCTTTCCAGCATGGCCACGTAGCGCCGGACCAGGGCCTCGCTACGGTCGGAATAGACGATGAAGTGCGCGCTCTCGGCCCGCTGCCAGCGACCGGTCGCCTCGGGCGCGATGGCGGCGGCGGGCCTCGCGACCGCCGTATCCTGCGCCTGCGCGGCGCTCCACGCACTCAATGCGGCGGCCAGCACGACACCCAGGCTTACTCGACGAACAGACACGAACACCCCCACGCAATCCAACGTTGAACTAGGCCGAAAGCCCAGGCGCGGGCAAGCGCTCGCCGGCCCGAAACCTGGGAAACACAGCCCACTTTTGCGGGGGCGCCCCGCCTCAGCCGGCGGGCCGACGGTCGGCCTTGCCCTCCAGCGCCTTGAGGGTCTCGGCAGCCTGCCGGGCCGCCGCCCCGCCGTGGGGATTGCCTGCCACCGGGCCCAGCAGTTGCCGGGCTTCCCGGTATTGGCCGGCCTGGACGAAAAGCTGCGCGGCGCGCATGCGGATGGCGGGGTTCTGCGGCACGATCTCGACCGCGCGATAGATCACGTTCAGCGTGTTCTCGCTGGGCTCGGCCTCGAACGCCCGGGTCTCGGCATAGCCGTACAGGGTCAGGTAGTTGTCGCCGTCGGCCTTGTGGGCCCGCGCCAGGTACTTGCCGGCGTCGGCATAGAGGGCCTTGGCCTGGTCGGGATCGGCCTCGCGGGCGAGCGCCAGCCGGCTGTAGGCCATGACCTGCAGCGTCTCCAGGTCGTCCGGGCGTTCCTCGAGCAGGACCTTCAGGATCTTTTCGCCGGCCGCGCGGTCGCCGATCTCGCACTCGGTGCGGGCCAGCGCCAGACGGCTGTAATATTCGCCGGGACGCTTGGCGGCGATCCCGCGCACCTTGGCCAGCAGCGCCTTGGCTTCGTCCTCGTCCACCCCGGCCTTCAGCTGCTGGAGCTCGAGGATCAGGTCGTCGGCCCCGGCGGGCAGGCGGGTGAAGACGATCCGCGGCGGCGTCGGCTCGGCGCGCGTGATGGCCTGACCCGCCACCGGCTTGCGCATGTAGGACCTCAGATTGCGCTCCAGGGTCGCGGCGTCCTCGCCGAACACCGTGGTCCAGCTCTCCATCGGATCGCCGCCGGCGCGAAGGGCGGCGACATAGCCGGCGAGCTTTCCGGCGTGGCCCTTGTCGTTCCACAGATAGTGGGTCAGCAGCCAAGCCTGGGCGTAGTAGGCGTGGACGTCGTCGCGATCGATCTCGCTCTGCCGCTTGGACAGCAGGTCCTTCATCGGCGCCCAGCGGTCGGTCATCAGCGTATAGGCGCGGCCGGTGTTGAAATTGCCGATCGTGACCTTCCTGGGCTGCAGGTCGGCGGTCATGTAGTACTCGGCCAGCCCCTCGACCAGCCAGCCGGGATAGCCGTTGGGGAAGTACTGCATCATGAAGTGGTGCACGTATTCGTGCAGCACCACGTCGTCGCCGCGGGTGCGGGTGTCGACATCCTCGCGCATGGCCACGGCGAAGACGTCCTCGAGCGCGGGAATATAGACCCCGCGCAGGGTGTCCCCGGCCCCGGGATAGACCCGCTTCAGCTGGTAGCCGTTCGAGACCAGATAGACCGGCAGCTTGCGCGGGGTCTCGGCACCCACGCGTCCCTGCAGCATCCGCAGCACGCCGTCGAAGTCTTCCAGCATGACCACGTAGTCGCGCAGCAGCCGCTCGCCGCGATCGGAATAGACGACGAAATGCTCGCTTTCGGCGCGGA
Organism: Caulobacter sp. GW821-FHT09B11; assembly: GCF_059418205.1. Classification (NCBI taxonomy): domain Bacteria; kingdom Pseudomonadati; phylum Pseudomonadota; class Alphaproteobacteria; order Caulobacterales; family Caulobacteraceae; genus Caulobacter; species Caulobacter sp. GW821-FHT09B11. Next base: position 16,965 of record NZ_JBWKPK010000006.1, read on the forward strand.
TCCAGCGCCCCGGCGGGTCGGCGACCGGGGCGGCGGGCGCCTGGGCCAAGGCCGACGACGCGCCAGCGAAGACGCCCAGCGCCAACGCGCCGGCCGCCAGGTACTTGCGAAAAGCCACGATAATCCCCCGACACAACCCCGCATCGAGTTGAACGCGCCCGCTGAAGCTTGACAAGAGCGGGCTCACGAACGCGCGCCCCGCGAGCAAAAAGACCCTGTGAACTTTAGGGGTTTGGGGGCATTCTGACTCTGTCGCCGACGTTCGGCCCCCGAGAGCCGTCGGGGCGACGGAGGAAACCGACATGGCCCTGGCCGAAGACCCTCGCCGCCACATCCGCCACCGTTCCCCCCTTGGGCGCTCCTTGGGGCAAAGCACGCTCTGCCTGGGCACGGTCCTGGCGGGACTGGTGGTTCTCGCCCTCGCCCTGAACCTGCTGGCCGGCCTGCTGATCTAGCAGGACCAGCCGCGCGTCAGGCGGCCAGCCGACGCCAGACCTGGCGGTCGGCTTCCAGATTGGTCAGTTGGCCGGCCTTCTGACGCTGGTGCAGCGCGCCCATGACCTCGATGCCGATCTGGGCGTAGCGCACCTGCACCTGCTCGATCAGGCAGCCCCGGGCCGGGGCGATGAACAGAGCCGCGTTGATCTCCGGCGCCTTGGCGATGACCAGGGCGGCCAGGCGCTTGGCCTTCTCGACCTGCTTATGATGCAGCAGCGGCTCCTGGGCGTAGAGCTCCTTGCCCAGTTCGGCGACGAAGTTCAGCGACAGCGACGCGAAACGGTCGCGCGTCATCGGCGGCGACAGTTCGGCGGCGTCCAGGCTGAGCACGACGTCGTTCATCAAAAAGAGCATGGGTGGCTTGCGGGGGCTGCTATGAGACCTGTGACATCCTGCCGCGCCGGACTTTCGGTCTGGTTTAGCGGCAAGGTTAATGCTGTGGATCGTTGTAGAGAACTTCGATCCTTGGATCCGACGGCCGGAGACCGCCGCTCAGCCCTCGACCGACTCGGTGAGGAAGTGGCGACCCTCGCGGTCCTCGATCTCCACCACCCAGACGTCCGGGTCGATGCGGGCCGCGCGTTCGGCATAGGCGTCGAGGTCGGGTTCGAACTCCGAGCGGATCGGCTGCATCCACACCCGCTCGCCGTCGCCGCGGGTGGCCTCGCTGTAGAGCCGCACGGTTCCGGCCCGGCGATCGACAACCTTGACCAGCACCGCGCCGGCCCGGACGTCGCCCTTTCGAGCGACCATGGCGAAGGCGCCGCCCAGTTCGGCGCGGCGGATCAAAGCGCCCACCCAGAGATCCGTCGAAAGAAGCATCGCTAACCGAACCGCAACCAGGGGCGGCTAAGGTCCGCCCGAACATCCTCTCTCGCAGAATACGAGAAAATGGCCACCAAGAAGACTGCCGGCGCGCGAAAGCGGCGCTCGATGGCGACCGTGTTCGCCCTCGCGTCCCTGTGCGTCGCCCAGACGGCGGCCGCCACGCCCTCCGACCTTTTCTACGAACGCAGCCTGATGAGCGCCGCCGGCGCGCGCTGCGGCCTGTTCAGCCCGTCGCTGTCGGGCGCGCTGGATGCGGGCAAGGCCCAGGCCCGGGGCGCGGCCCTGCGCGCCGGCGCCAGCAGCGAGCAGCTGGACGGCGTGCAGCAGCGCGCCCACGCCAAGGCCGCCGCCGTGCCCTGCAATTCCAAGGACCTGGGCACGGCCGCCGGCCGGGTGCGCAAGGCCTTCGAAGGCTACGCCCTGCTGCAGCGGATGAACTATCCGGGCGACCGCGCCACCTGGCAGGCCGACCGCGCCAGCTCGGCGACCATTCCGTTCTGGCGGCTGTCGCAGCCCTCGACCTTCGGCGGCGACCGGCTGGTGTTCGGCCTGGCCGGCCGCAACATCGAACTGCTGGCCGTGGCGACCTTCGCCGATGGCGCCCGCCCCTACGCCGCGCGGCTGGTGATGCGCGACCCGACCCGCACCCAGGGGCCGTATCTGAAGGCCCGCAACGGCGGGGGCCTGGCCGACAACGCCGCCCCGCGCGCCGCCAGCCGGGTGTTCGGGGCCGAGACCCGCGATCCCGTCCCCGCCCCGACCCTGCTGCCGACCAGCGCCAAGACCGGCATGGCCTTCCGCTTCCCGCGCGAGGCCGGCGACGTCATCGCCCGGCTCGACCCGCGCGAGGCGATCACCATCGAGTTCGTGATCCAGGGCCGCGACGGCGGCGAGACCGTGCGCCGGGCCTATGTGGAAGTCGGCGACTTCGCCGCCGGCCGGGCCTTCCTGCGCGTCAGCTGACAGATTTGGGACCGCGCCGTTTGGCGTGAGACCAAGCGGGGGCCATATTGGCTCCATGCAGCGCGTCCGCGTCATCGACCTGGAGACCGCCGGGAACGGCCCGCACGACGTCTGCGAGATCGGCTGGCAGGACGTGGTGCAAGACGTCGGCGGCCAGTGGCGCGTCGACGACCAGCGCGGGTCCCGGCTGGTCAATCCGGGCCGTCCGATCTCGCCCGAGACCATGGCCGTGCACCACATCCTCGACGCCGACGTCGCCGGTGCGCCGTTCTGGAAGGACGCCGCGCCGGACGTGCTGCGGCCCGAAGGCGGCGTCGCGGCCCTGGCCGCGCACCGGGCCAGCTTCGAGCAGCGCTACTGCACCCCGAAGCTGGCCGGCGGCGCGCCGTGGATCTGCACCTGGAAATGCGCCCTGCGCCTGTGGCCGCACCTGACGAGCTTCTCCAACCAGATGCTGCGCTACCAGCGCATGCCGCAAGGTCTGGTCCACGAGCTGGGCCTGCCGGCCCACCGCGCCCTGCCCGACGCCTATGTCACCGCCCACCACCTGCGCGACATGCTGGGCGCGGCCTCGCTGGAGCAGTTGCTGGCCTGGAGCGACGAGCCGGGCCTGCTGCCCCGCGTGCCCACCGGCCCCCATCGCGGCAAGGCCTGGGACCAGCTCGACGGCGACGCCCTGCTGACCCTGGCCAAGGACCGCGACGTCAACCTGCGCTTCAGCGCCGAGACGGAACTGCGCCGCCGGGGGGATGCGGTGGAGGTCGCGCCGGCCGAACCCAAACAAGGGAAGCTGCTCTAAAGACTCTCTCTCTGAGAGAGAGGGTTCCAATTCTACCCCGCCTCGGACGGCGCCAGGCATTCGACCGGCTTGCCGCTGGCGACGTCCTCGCCGGGCTTGAGGTCGGAGACCAGGCCGTCGGTCATGCCTTTCGTCCACCATTGCAGGCCCTCGCCCACATAGCGGGCGCCGCTGGCCGACATGGCGACGGTGAGGGTGCGGGTCTTGCCGCCGTACTCGACGACGGCGGTCTTGTCGTCGGGATAGCGGGCCTTCAGCGCCTGGCCGTCGGCGCAGGCGTAGACGATCTCCTTGACGGCCGGGGCCGCGGGGGTCGCGGGAGCCGGGCTCTGGGCCAGGCCGTCGGGCGTCGGCGCGGGCTTGGGAGCCTCGGTCTTCTTCTCGCAGGCGGCCAGGGCCAGCACGGCCAGGCCGGCGACGAACAGCGGGCGGATCATCGGCAAGCTCCCCGAAAGCGAAGGTTCGACGAGGCTATAACGTCGGCTGGCCGACCTTCGTTGCCGATCACTCGCCGTCGCGATCGGCCTTCAAGCGCGCGCTTTCGGTCTTCAGCGGCTTGGACACCGGGCAGACCTCCTGGACGAAGTCGTTCAGCGTGTTGACCAGGCTGTCGCGCACCAGGCTGTAGTGCACGAACTGGCCACGCTTCTCGCTGGTCACCAGGCCCGCCGCCTCCAGGATAGACAGGTGCTGCGACACCGCCGGCTTGGAGATTTCGAAACGCGAGGCGATCTCGCCCGCCGTCAGGTCGGCATGGGCCAGATAGGCCAGGATCTTGCGCCGGACCGTCGACGACAGGGCTTCGAAAACACGCTGCATGAAGGGATATTTAAGCGCTTCGCTAATCGCTTGCAAATTAGCGATGAGGTATTTAAGGAATAGCTTACACGAAAGGAACACCCCGTGCGGCTTTCCGAACCCGATCCGGCCCAGATCATCAGCGCCCTGTTCATCGGCGGCTTCGTCGGCGCGGCGCTGACCAGCGCGGCATTGATGGCGCTGGCCGCGGTCCCCTTCCTGATCTCCGGCCAGTTGGTCGCCGCCGCCGCCGCCCTGGGCGTGGGGCTGATGTCGGCCCCGTTCAGCCTGATCGTCTGGATGGCGGGGATGGTGCTGATCGGCGCGCCGTTCTGGGCCCTGCTGCACGTTCTGAAGATCCGCTCGCCGCTGGCCGGAACGATCCTCGGCGCGGTCCTGGTCTTCGCCATCTCGACCAGCGCGCTGCTCTCCCTAGGGTCGTTCGAAGCATCCCCCGGGCTCTGGCCCTTCACGGCCAGCCTGACGATCATCGGCGCGATAGCCGGCCGGACGGTGGCGCGCACGGCCTATGAAAGGGACGCCCCGCGATGAGCGACCATCACGACGACCCCTACGCCGTCCACTCCATCGCGCCGGACGCGGGCGGCGACGCCGCCGGCGGCCGGGTGGTCTGGGCCCCGGCGACCTCGCTCTGGCAGGGCCTGATGCTGGCCGGGACCCTGGCCGCCCCCTTCTTCTTCAACTGGAGCGCCCTGGCGGTCTTCGTGCTGACGACCGGCGCCACCCTGCTGGTCGGCCACTCCGTCGGCTTCCACCGACGGCTGATCCACGGCAGCTTCCAGAGCCCGCGCTGGCTGGACTATCTGATGATGTGGCTGGGCACGCTGGTGGGCATGAGCGGGCCGCTGGGCATGATCGCCGCCCACGACCTGCGCGACTGGGGCCAGCGGCAGGCGACCTGCCATCCCTACCTCTCCAACCGCGCCGGCTTCTGGACCGACTACGCCTGGAACCTGCACGGCCGGCTGGTGCTGGACGCCCCGCCGCGCCAGGAGATCCCGCCCCGTATCGCGGGTGAGCGGTTCTATCGCTTCCTGGAGCGAACCTGGATGCTGCAGCAGGTTCCCCTCGCGCTGGTTCTGTTCGCCCTGGGCGGCTGGCCGTGGCTGCTGTGGGGCGTGGCGGCGCGGGTCTGCGTGTCGGTGACCGGCCACTGGTACGTCGGGCGACTGGCCCATCGCACCGGGCCGCAGAGCTGGCTGGTCGAGACCTCGGGCGTCCAGGCCCACGACGTGCCCTGGGCGGCGATCCCGACCATGGGCGAGGCCTGGCACAACAACCACCACGCCTGGCCCGGCTCGGCCCGCATCGGCCTCTATCCCGGCCAGGCCGACTGGGGCTTCGCGCTGATCCGCCTGCTGGAGCGGCTGGGCCTGGCCTGGAACGTGCGGACGCCGGAAACCCTGCCGGAAAGGCCGGAACTGGCGCGGGCTTGACCCCCTCAGTCGCTTCGCGACAGCTCCCCCAGAGGGGGAGCATCTGGGCCGCAGATCCTCCCCCTCTGGGGGAGGTGGCCCGGAGGGCCGGAGGGGGTCAGCGCCCCGCCGTGACGATGGCCTTCCAGACCGCCAGGGCCTGGCTCATCTCGCGCACGTCGTGGACGCGGACGGCCTCGACGCCGCAGTCGGCGCCGTGCAGGTGGACGGCGAGCGAGCCGCCCAGGCGGTCGCGGGCGTCCTGGGCGCGGGGGTCAATGGCGGCGATGAAGCGCTTGCGGCTGGCGCCCAGCAGCACGCGGTAGCCCAGGGCCACGAAGCGCGGCAGGGCCGACAGCAGGGCCAGGTTGTGAGCCGGCGTCTTGCCGAAGCCGATGCCGGGATCGAGCCAGATCTTCTCGCGCTCGACGCCGGCGGCCATGGCGGTCAGGGCGCGGGCCAGCAGGAAGGCCTCGACCTCGGCGACGACGTCGTCGTAGCGCGGCTCGTCCTGCATGGTTCCCGGCTCGCCGCGCATGTGCATCAGGATGACGTCGCAGCCCAGCTCGGCGGCGACCTCGGGGGCGTCGGGGGCGAAGCGCAGGGCCGCCACGTCGTTCCAGATGTCGGCCCCGGCGGCGACGGCGGCGCGGGCCACGCCGGGCTTCATGGTGTCGATCGAGATCGCCGCGTCGCTTTCGGCGCGGATGGCGCGGATCAGCGGAACGACGCGGGCGATCTCCTGCGCCTCGGACACCGGGGCCGCGCCGGGACGGGTGCTCTCGCCGCCGATGTCGAGGATGGTCGCGCCGTCGTCGATCAGCCGGCGGGCGTGGGACAGGGCGGCGGCGGGATCGAAGAACCGGCCGCCGTCCGAGAAGCTGTCGGGCGTGACGTTGACCACGCCCATGACGCGCGGGACGGCATGGATCATGGGCGGGGTTTAGCCCCCCGGGCCCGTCCCGTCACCAGCCGATGCGCCTGCCGGCCGACGCCCCTACCAACCGATGAAGGTGGTGAAGTCGTCGATCATCGAGGTCCAGACGCCGAAGTCATCCTCGAGCACGGCCGTGGTGCGGCCGGCGTTGATGTTGACGTCGTACTGGACGTAGGGGTCGCCTTCGTCGTCGATATAGGCCTTCAGATAGCGGTTCTGGCGGTTCCACTCGTTGATCTTGGCCGCCGACATCGGCTGCTTCAGGTCGAAGCTGGCGGCGAACTGCAGGGCCTTGCAGCGCGGCTTGGCGGTGCAGTCGTAGAAATAGACGGTGAAGTTCACGCCGCCGGCGGCGCTCTTGATCATCGGGTCGCCGGTGTCGTCCTTGGTCAGCTCGGCCTTGTAGCCGGCGTCCTGCAGCCACTTGGCGACCTCGGGACCGGTCATGCCGTCGGCGTGGATGTCGCCGGGCGCCGCGAAAGCAGCCCCAGGGATGAAGAGAGGGGTGGTCGCGACCAGGGCTCCGGCCATCAGGCCCAGCATCGACGTCTTCATGCACGTTCCCTTGCGTTTCAACTCCGAAGGGAAGCTGTACCACCCCCTCGCCGGGGAAGACCAGAACGGGGCCGCAAGGAAGCCGTGGACGATCAGGACAGAGGCGCATGGCGCAAAACAAAAGCCGGACCCGACGAGCGGATCCGGCTTTCGCGGTTTCGAAGGTCGGTCAGGACCCTTAGGCGGTGACGCCCGTGGGCGAGACCGGCACCGAAGCGACGGGACCCGTCGGCTTCTTTTCCTCGGTCTCCTCGCGGATGGGCGCGACGCCCTTGGTGACGCCGATGATCTCGTCGCCGCTCAGGGTCTCGAACTCCAGCAGGGCCTTGGCGACCGAGTGCAGGTCTTCCAGCTTCTCGGTCAGGATCCGGCGGGCGTCGTCCTCGCCGCCCTTCACCAGGCGACGGACCTCGGCGTCGATCTTGACCATGGTGTCGGGCGAGACGTTCTGGGTGCGCGCGACCGAGTGGCCCAGGAAAACCTCTTCCTGGTTGTCGCCGTAGGCCACGGTGCCCAGTTCGTCGGAGAAGCCCCAGCGGGTGACCATGTTGCGGGCCAGGTTGGTGGCCGCGCTGATGTCGCTCGACGCGCCCGAGGTGATCTTCTCCTTGCCGAAGATCAGTTCCTCGGCCACGCGGCCGGCCATCATGATGGCCAGACGCGAGGTCATCATGTCGTAGCTCATCGAGTAGCGGTCGCCTTCCGGCAGCTGCATGACCATGCCCAGGGCGCGGCCGCGCGGCACGATGGTGGCCTTGTGGACCGGGTCGGCGACCGGGACGTTCAGGGCCACCAGGGCGTGGCCGCCCTCGTGATAGGCCGTCAGCTTCTTCTCGTCCTCGCTCATGGCCATCGAGCGGCGCTCGGCGCCCATCATGACCTTGTCCTTGGCGTACTCGAAGTCGTGCATGGTGACCATGCGGCGGTTCTTGCGCGCGGCGGTCAGGGCGCCTTCGTTGACCAGGTTGGCCAGGTCCGCGCCCGAGAAGCCGGGGGTGCCGCGGGCCAGGGTCTTGACGTCGACGTCGGCGGCCAGCGGCACGTTCTTCATGTGCACGCGCAGGATCTTCTCGCGACCGGCGACGTCGGGGTTGGGCACCACGACCTGGCGGTCGAAGCGGCCCGGACGCAGCAGGGCCGGGTCCAGAACGTCGGGACGGTTGGTGGCGGCGATCAGGATGATGCCTTCGTTGGCCTCGAAGCCGTCCATCTCGACCAGCAGCTGGTTGAGGGTCTGCTCGCGCTCGTCGTTGCCGCCGCCCAGGCCGGCGCCGCGATGGCGACCGACGGCGTCGATTTCATCGATGAAGATGATGCAGGGGGCGTTCTTCTTGGCCTGCTCGAACATGTCGCGCACGCGGCTGGCGCCGACGCCGACGAACATCTCGACGAAGTCCGAACCGGAGATGGTGAAGAACGGCACGCCGGCTTCACCCGCCACGGCGCGGGCGATCAGGGTCTTGCCGGTGCCGGGAGGGCCGACCAGCAGGGCGCCCTTGGGGATCTTGCCGCCCAGGCGCTGGAACTTGGCCGGGTCCTTCAGGAAGTCGACGACCTCCTGCAGTTCTTCCTTGGCCTCGTCCACGCCGGCGACGTCGTCGAACAGCACGCGGTTCTTGTTCTCGGTCAGCAGGCGGGCCTTGGACTTGCCGAAGCCCATGGCGCCCTTGGTGCCGCCCTGCATCTGGCGCATGAAGAAGATCCACACGCCGATCAGCAGCAGGATCGGCAGCATGTTCAGGAACAGGCCCAGCACGTTGAACTTGTTGGGGTCCTGGATCTGGATGTCGGCGTTGCGCGCCTCCAGCCGCTTGATCAGGTCGTCGTTGTTGGCCGGCGCGTTGACGACATAGGTCGTCTTGCCGTCGGCGGCCGTGACCTTGACCTGCTGACCATTGATCTCGGCCTTCTTGACCTGGCCGTTGTCGATGTTCTTCAGCAGCTGCGAATAGGTGGCGCCGCCATCGCGATGCACCGGGCTGCTCTGCCGCATCACGCTGTAGGCCATGATCAGAACGAACACGATCCCCAGCCAGATGGCCACATTCCTCAGATTCATACGCGTCGTCTTCCCAAAGCTAGCGCTCGTCGACCCAAGATAGGACGACTGAGGGCGTTTCGCCACGCGCGCGATATCAGGTCGCAGGTTCTTGATCGATGAAGCCGGTCGCGGCCTCGAACCTTTCCCGGATCAGCACACGCACGCCGACCGCGCTATCCCTTGCAAGGACCGGGCTAGAAGCGGCGCCGCCGGGCGAGATCGCGACCGGAAGCACCGGCCGGACGGTCGCGGGAAAATTCTTCAGGACCCGGCGTTCCTCGACCGGAAGGCGGTTCGCTAGCCCCCCGAGCGCGCGGATCGCGACCGGCTCGCGCGCGGTGACGAGATAGCGGCCGTCCCAGACGGCGGTCTCGCCGGCGGCCAGGTCGAGGGCCGGCAGCCCCCCTCTCCTCGCCTCGCCCGCCTCGCGGACGAAGAGGACGCCGCCCTCGTCGGCGACGATGCGGGCCCCGGCCAGGGTGGCGACGAAGGTCTCGCCGCGCGCCAGCCGCTCGACCAGCCGCGCCAGGCGATCGCTGCGCGGCGGCGTCGTGGAGCCGGCCGCGCACAGGCAGGCTGCGGCGACCTGGGCGGCCGAGGCGCCGCGCGGCAGGCGCAGGGCGTGCTCGCCCTCGACGGCGATGGCTGCGGCGAGGTCGTCGACGGCCGCCGGCGGCGGCGCGGCGTCTTCGCCGGCCAGGGCGGCGCGGGCGCGCGCCCGGGCGTAGCGCGGGTCGGCGTTGGCGGGATCCTCCAGCCAGGCCTCGCCCCGCTCGGCCAGGAAGGCGCGCAGGGCCTCGCGCCGGACGTCGAGCAGCGGCCGCAGCAGGAAGACGCCCCGCCCTTCCGGCCAGACGGGCGACGGCGCCCAGGCGCGGGGATCGGGGGTGGTCGAGCCCTCGGCCCGCATGCGCGCGGCCTCGGCCCGGTCGTCGGCGGTATGGCCCAGCAGCAGGACGCTCGCCCCGGCCTCGCGGGCGGCCTGCGCCAGCAGGGCGTGGCGGGCGGCGCGGGCGGCGGCGGGCAGGCCGGTCGAAGGCTTGTCGCCGCCCCAGTGCAGGGCGCGGGCGTCCGCCCCCAAGGCCCGGGCCTTGGCCACGGCGTCGGCGGTCCAGGCCTTGCTGGCGGGGTTGAGGCCGTGGTCGACGCTCAGGGCCAGGACCGGCCGTCCGCGCGAGGCCGCCCAGTCGAGCGTCAACCGCAGCAGGGCCAGGCTGTCGCTGCCGCCGGAAAAGCCGACGGCCAGGGGCGTTGTCGCCCCCGGCCGCAGACGCCGCTCCAGGACGGCGGCGAAGGCTCTGGAAAGGTCGCGCTCGCCGATCAGGCCGCGCACTTGGCCTGGACGCGGGTGCTCTTGGCCTTGCTGACCACGTCGGCCGGTGCCTTCGGATAGCGCTTGGTCAGCTCGTCCAGGGTGCGGCAGGCGTCGGCCGGCTTCTTCAGGGCGATCAGCGCGCGCGACAGCTTCAGCACGGCGTTGGGCGCCCAGCTGGTCTGCGGCCAGCCGCGCACCGCGCCCAGATAGGAACCGGCCGCGTCGCCATAGGCCTCGCGCACGAACTGGGTCTCGCCCAGCCAGTAGCGGGCCTCGGGCGCCTTGGCGTCGTCGGGATAGGTGCCGACGAAGCTGTTGAAGGCGCCTTCCGCGCCGGCGTAGTCGCCATCGAGGAGCAACTGCCGGGCCTGCTTGAAGGCGGTCGCCGGATCGGCGGGGGGCGGCGGAGGCGGCGGCGGGATCTGGGCCGCGGCGGCCGCGGCGGCGGCGGTCTCCAGCGTCGTGATCTTGCCTTCCAGCGCGGCCAGACGCTGCTCCAGCTGGTCGGCGCGGGTCTTCTGGCCGTCCGAGGCGCGACGGGCCACGTCGATGTCGTGGGTCAGGGTCTCGTTCTGGCCGTTCATCCGCTGGATGGTCTGCTCCAGGTCGGTGATGCGGTCGTTGAGCGCGGCGATCTGGGCGTCGGTCTCGGCGGTCTGCACGACCACCGGCTTGCCGGTGTCGCGCCCCTGGAAGACGATCGCCCGCAGCTCGCGAACGACCTTCTCCATCTTCTCGATGCGCTTGGCCGAACGGTCGTCCAGCGGATCGGGCATCGGCGTCTGGGCCAGGGCCGGCGCGGCGGCGGCGATCATCAAGGCGGAGGCGAGGAGCGCGGATTTCAGCTTCATGTCGACGATTATGCCCTGGTTGCGGACAAAAGTGCGGCCGGAAAGTTAGGAGCAGACGGAAAGAAGGCCCTCCCCCGGCGTGCGGAGAAGGGCCTTCGATCGGTCAGCCGAGAGGCTTAGCGCGCGCCGTCGGTGATGGCGGTGCGGGCGTTACGGTTCTTGGCCCAGGCGGTCTCGTCGGTGCCCGGATCCAGCGGACGCTCCTTGCCGAACGAGATCGTCTCGATGCGCGAGGCGGCGACGCCCTGGCCGATCAGGAACTCGCGGACGGCGTTGGCGCGACGGGCGCCCAGGGCCAGGTTGTATTCGCGGGTGCCGCGTTCGTCGGCGTTGCCTTCGATGCGGACGCGGACCGACTGGTAGCGGTTCAGCCACTGGGCCTGGCCGGCCAGCACGGGCTGGGCGTCGGCGCGGACCGAGTATTCGTCGGTGTCGAAATAGACGCGGTCGCCGACATTGACGACGAAGTCCTGGATGGTGCCCGGCAGCGGGCCTTGCGGAACCGGGTCCTGCGGCGGCAGCGGCGCGGGCTGCTGCGGCTGGGCCGGCTGGGTCGGCGGAGCCACGGGTTCAGCCGGACCAGCGGGCTTCGGGCGCGACGTACAGGCGGCCAGCGAAGCGACCGCCAGGCCGATCAGCGCCAGTCGGGCGGCGCCCTTGGTGTCGAAGCTCATCCAGTATCTCCTCAAGTCTAGGTACGGCCTGGGTTCAAAACTCTTACCGGCGCTGCTCTTGCTCCGCCCCGCAAAAACGTTCCCTGGACCTCACAATGGCGTCAGTTGGACGCTGTTCCACCTCGTTTCACCTAGCGGGTGAATGGCGGATGAACAGCCACGCTCCAACGCGCCGGGTCTGTGGAAAGTTGCGAAACCTTCGCGTTTCTCAGCTCCGAAGGGGTAAAATCAGTCCAGAAGCGGCGACCAGGCGGGGTCGGACGCCGCGCCCGGATAGGCGGCCGGACGCAGGATGCGGCCGGTGATGTCGACGGTCCAAAGACGCGGATTGCCGGCGCTGCCCTCGCGGAAGAACATCAGCACCCGCCCGTTCGGCGCCCAGGTCGGGCCTTCGTCCAGATAGCTGGTGGTCAGCAGGCGCTCGCCGCCGCCGTCCACGGCCATGACGCCGATGTGGAACTGGCCGCCGGTCTGCTTGGTGAAGGCGATGTAGTCGCCGCGCGGGCTCCAGACAGGCGTCGTGTAGCGGCCGCCGCCATAGGAGATGCGGCGCACGCCCGAGCCGTCGGCGTTCATCACATAGAGCTGGGCCTGGCCGCCGCGGTCGGAGTTGAAGACGATCTTGCTGCCGTCCGGCGAGAACGACGGCGAGGTGTCGATGGCCGGGTCGGTGGTGATGCGGGTCGACTGGCGGGTGCGCAGGTCCAGCACGTAGATGTCGCTGTTGCCGCCCTTCTCGACCGAGAAGGCCACCTTCTTGCCGTCGGGCGAGAAGCGCGGGGCGAACACCATGCCGGGGAAGCGGCCCACCGTCTCCTGGCGGTTGGTCTGCAGGTTCAGCAGGTAGATGCTCGACCCCGTCGGCCGCAGGGCCATGTAGGTCAGCTCCTGGCTGGTGGCCGAGAAGCGCGGGGTCATCACGATCGACGAGCCGTCGGTGATGTACTGCGGGTTGGCGCCGTCCTGGTCCATGATGCCCAGGCGCTTGACGCGGGCCAGCTTCGGGCCGCTTTCGGCGACGAAGGCCACGCGGGTGTCGAAATAGCCCTTCTCGCCGGTCAGGCGCTCATAGACCGCGTCGCTGATCTTGTGGGCCACCCGGCGCCAGTTCTCGGCCGTCGAGGTGAACTGCAGGCCCAGCAGCTGCTGCTGGCTGAAGGTGTCCCACAGGCGGAAGTCGACGCGCAGCGAGCCGTCGGCGCCGACCGTCACCTGGCCGTTGATCAGGGCCTGGGCGCCGGTGGCCTGCCAGTCGGGGAAGCGCGGCTGGACGTTGACGTCGGCCAGCTTGTCGGTGACGCCGCCGACGTTCAGCGGCTGGAACAGGCCCGAACGCTCGAGATTGCCGCTGATGACCTGGGCGATGTCGGCGCCGCGCTGGGCGCCGGCGAAGGCCGGGATGGCCACCGGCATCGGCTTGACCGCGCCCTTGTCGATGTCGATCTCGATCTGGGCGGCGGCCACGCCCGGCAGGGCGGCGGTCGCGGCGAAGCCGGCCAGGGCCAGGCTCATGGCCAGGAGCGGCATGGCGAGGCGGCGCTTGACGCTCTGGGCGGGGGCGCTGGCGGTCATCGTCGGGCTTCCTTCCAAGTTGGTGTTCGTTGTCGTTCGCGGCTCAGGTCCGATCGACAATCAGGCTCGGTGCGTGGCCCTTGTCCTTCGACAAGCTCAGGATGAGGACCAATTTCAGGCTCGGCGGCGGAAAAACCTCATCCTGAGCCTGTCGAAGGACGAGGTTTTCATCTCAGACCCCTAACGCGCGGCGCAGGCGTCGCGCGCCTTGAAGTTCAGGGTGAGCTGCTGGTTGTAGTAGTCGGGCGGCAGGCCTTCGAACGGCGCCGACTGATAGACCGCGCGGATCGCCCGCTCGGCCTCGGTGCGCACGATGGTGTCGCCGGCGTTCTCGGCGCCGCCGGCGGTGACCTGGCCGGCCACGCGGCCGTTCGGGGCCAGCTTGAAGCTGAGCTTGATCTGCATCGAACCACCGCCCACGACCTCGCAGTTGGGGTTCCAGCGCCGCTGGATCTCGTCCTTCATGCCGCTGATGGCGGCCGCCTGCAGGGCCGTCATCTGGCCGGCGCCGGGGCGGGCCTGGGCGGCGGTCTCGGCGCGGTTGGTCTGGCCCTGCGGCGCCGACGAGTTCGGCTTGCCGGCCGGCTTGGCCGTCTTCGACAGGGTCTTTTCCATCGACGAGAAGAAGTCGGCCTCCGGCTTGGCGGGCGTCGGCTTCTGCGGCGTGGGCTTCTGCGGCTGCGCCGGCTTGGGCGTCGGGGTCGGCGACGGCTTGGGCGGAACCGGAGCGGGCGCGGGCTTGGGCGTCGGCTGCGGCTTGGGCGGCGCGGGCTGTGGGATAGGCGCGGGCGTCGGGGCCGGCGGCTGCGGCGTGGCGTCGGGCACGGGCTCGATCGCCTCGGCCGGCTGCTCGACCGGGTCCTCGATGGCCGGGCGCACGTTGGTGGGGCCCTCGGTGACGATGGTCACCGGCACGCTCTCGCCGATGACGATCGGCTTGGAGGTCTTCCACGGCCAGCCGATCATCACCGCCGCCACGACCAGGCCGTGGAGGACGACGGAGCCGACCAGCGCCGGCGACAGGTTGTTGCGTTCCTCGCGCATCAGCCGTCGGGGTTCCCTATTGCGCCGGACGCAGGTCGCCCGCGCCGACCGGCTGGGCGTCCTGCGGCGCGGCGCCCGAGTCGGGGCCGCCGGTGTCGGTCAGCAGGTTGATCTTGGTGAAGCCGGCCTTCGACAGGGCGGCCATCACCTGGGCGACCACCTCGTAGGGAGCCTTGCCGTCGGCACGCACATAGATCGGCTTGTCGGTCGTATCGCCGGCCTTGGCCGTGACCACGGCGGCGAAATCGGCGAACGGGGCCTGGTCCTCGCCGATGAACACCGCGCCGTCGTGGCGGACCGACACGGTGATCGGCTCCTGCTCGTTCTTCAGGGCGCCGGCCTCGGTCTTGGGCAGTTCGAGCTCGACGCCCGAGGTCAGCAGCGGGGCGCTGATCATGAAGATGATCAGCAGCACCAGCATCACGTCGACCAGCGGCGTGACGTTGATCTCGGACAGGGCGCCCTTGCCGCGCCGGCGGCGACGGCGGCCCCGGCCGCCGCCCGAGGTGGCGAAGGCGTCGTTCGAAGACATCGCCATCGGATCAGACCCGCTCGCTCAGGCGACGCTGGATGGCGGTGGACAGGTCGTCGGCGAAGTTCTCCAGGCGGCCGGCGTACTTGCCCGCGTCGGTCGAGAACTTGTTGTAGGCGATGTAGGCCGGGATGGCGGCGATCAGGCCGATGGCCGTGGCGAACAGGGCTTCGGCGATCGACGGGGCGACGACGGTCAGCGAGGTGTTCTTGGCCGCGGCGATGCTCTGGAAGGCGTGCATGATGCCCCACACCGTGCCGAACAGGCCGATGAACGGCGAGGCGGTGGCGACGATGGCGAGGCTCCCCAGGCCCTCTTCGGCCTTGGCGCTTTCGCGGGCGATCTGGGTGTCGAGCACGCGGTCGATGCGCTGGCTCAGCAGGGCCACCTGGCCCTCGCTCTGCACGCCCTTGGCCTTGGCTTCGCGCCATTCCTTCAGCGCCGCCTGCAGCATGCGCGGCAGGGCGTGGCGCGGGTTCGACCCGGCCTCGCCGGCGACGTCCTCCAGCGAGCGGCCCGAACCGACCTGCTCCTCGAAGCGGTCGGCGGCGCGGTTGAGGGCGGAAAAGCGGAACAGCTTGTCGAGGATCACGGCCCAGGAGCCCAGCGAAGCGAGGATCAGCCCGATCATCACCAGCTTGACCACCCAGTCGGCGTTCAGGAACAGCGTGATGAAGGAGAAGCTTTCGGGGCTGGCGGCGGCGTCCATGCGGGATCCTGTTCCGTTGGGGCGTCAGTCTAGGGCGCGTCAGGCGAAGTGTGTGCGGTCGCCCGCCTGGATGCGCCCCAGGCTCATAAGTGATTGGTCAGCGCCTTACTGCATGAAGCGGCGCAATGTTGAAACTATGACATTGGTTGCAGGCGGCCCATTTTTCACCAACCGGCGATCTTCCCCGCGATCTGCATTGTCCGGCGGGCGCCGTCAGCCTTCGCCCTCGCCATCGGCCGGCGCCAGCCAGGGCGCCACCTTGGCGGTCATCTCGGCCGAGGGCTTGCGGGGACGGCCGTCCAGCGTGATGCAGACGGCCTCGACATTGGCGGCGCAGACCAGCTCCTCCCCCCGCGTGATCCATTGCCGAGCCAGAAGGCGCACGCCCTTGATCCGGTTCCACACCGTGTGCACCACCAGGGCGTCGTCGACCCTTGCAGCGCGTTTGAAGTCGATCTCCATGCGGGTGATGGCGAAGGCCGTGTCGATCGCCGCCAGCTCGGTGTGCGACACCCCGATCATCCGGAAGAAATCGCTGCGCCCGCGCTCGAAATAGCGCAGGTAGTTGGCGTGATAGACGATCCCCGAGAAGTCGGTGTCCTCGTAGTAGATCCGGACGGGCAGCTGGTGCTCGGTCCCGACGAAGACGCCGGCTGTGGGGATCGGTTCCTGGCTCATCAGGGTCTCTTTTCAGCCGTTTCGGTCGGCGGCGCGAGGCAGGTTTCGCATTATTCGCGCCGCTCCTCCACCGGACCGCCCTTCAGCGCCTGCTGGGCGTGGGCGATCAGGAGCAGGCGCTCGTCGCGGTAGGCGTAGTTGGAGAAGACCGCCGCATAGAGACCCCAGCCGCCCAGGAACAGGCACCACAGCACGAACAGGATCACATGGACGGCTGTCAGGCCGCCGGCCGCCGCCGCCATCGGGCCAAACACCAACCAGGCCGACAGGGCGGCCATGAGCGCGAGGCCGATGCTCAGCAACTGAGGGAAACGCTTACTTGGCGACCGCATCCGGCAGATAAGCAGCGTTCCATCACCGTCGGCGACCCAATCGATCCGCAGCGGAATCGGCGCGTATCCCTGACGCTCGCAGCGATAGATCCTGGCCCAATCCAGGCCGACCTGACCAAGCACCGTTCCGATCCGGGTCTCTTCCGGACCGCCGACGCTGGCCGCCAGACGCTCCCGCGCGACCTGCGGCGGGAACGGCGCGCGGAAACGCCAGGCGACGCTGTCGGTCGCCTTGGCCCTAATCATCCCCGAACAGCCCGCCCTGGCTCGGCGACGGAGCGGCGGGCGGGTTGAGGCCCAGGTGCAGATAGGCCTTGCCGCAGGCCATGCGGCCGCGCGGGGTGCGCTGGATGAAGCCCTGCTGCATCAGGTAGGGCTCGATCACGTCTTCCACGGCGTCGCGGGCCTCGGCGATGGCGTAGGCGATGGTCTCCACCCCCACCGGACCGCCGCCATAGTGCTCGATCATGGCCCGCAGGTAGCGGCGGTCGAGGCTGTCGAGGCCGCTCTCGTCGACCTCGAGCCTCGCCAGGGCCATGGCCGCGGCCTTGCGGTCGATGACCTCGGCGCCGTCGGCGGTGGCGAAGTCGCGCACCCGGCGCAGCAGGCGGCCGGCGACGCGCGGCGTGCCGCGGGCGCGCTTGGCGATCTCGTCGGCGCCGTCTTCGGACAGCGGCGCGTTCATCTTGCGGGCGGCGTGCAGCAGCACGTGGCGCAGCTCGCGCGGGGTGTAGAACTCCAGCCGCACCGGAATGCCGAAGCGGTCGCGCAGCGGCGTCGCCAGCATGCCGGCCCGGGTGGTCGCCGCCACCAGGGTGAAGGGGGCCAGATCGATGCGGATCGAGCGGGCCGACGGCCCCTCCCCGATCACCAGGTCGAGCACGTGGTCCTCCATCGCCGGATAGAGGATCTCCTCGACATTGGACGACAGCCGGTGGATCTCGTCGATGAACAGGACGTCGTTCGGTTCGAGATTGGTCAGGATCGCCGCCAGGTCGCCGGGCTTGTTCAGCACCGGGCCGGAGGTGGCGCGGAAGTTCACGCCCAGCTCGCGGGCGACGATCTGGGCCAGGGTGGTCTTGCCCAGGCCCGGCGGGCCGAACAGCAGTACGTGGTCGAGGGACTCGCCCCGGCCCTTGGCCGCCTCGATGAAGATCCGCAAATTGGCCTTGGCCTGCTCCTGGCCGACGAACTCGGCCAGGGTCTGGGGCCGCATGGCGCGGTCGGTCGCGCCGGGGATCTGCTCGCCGTGCTGGGCTTCGCCGGAGATGATGCGGGTCATTGGGCGCAGGCCCCCTCAGTCGCTCCGCGACAGCTCCCCCAGAGGGGGAGCATCTTGGCGGCGGCGCCAAACGAGATCCTCCTCCCTTGGGGGAGGTGGCCCGGAGGGCCGGAGGGGGTGACGCAGGCCCTCATCGCCCCAACTCCTGCAGACCCGCCTTGATCAGCGCCTGGACGGACGCCTCCTCGCCCAGCTTCGCCGCGGCGGCCTCGACCACGCGGCGAGCGTTCACCTCGGCGACGCCCAGGCCCATCAGGGCGGCGACGGCGTCGCCGGTGGCGGCGGGCTTGGCGGGAGCGGACGGCGCTGCGGCGGCCGAGGGCGCGGCGGTCAGCACCGGGCCGTCGGTGATCGGCTTGCCCTTCAGCTCGGTGACGATGCGCAGGGCCAGCTTGGGACCCACGCCGTTGGCGCGGCCGACGGCGGCCTTGTCCTCGCGGGCCACGGCCGAGGCCAGTTCGGCGGGCGACAGCACGTCGAGCACGGCCATGGCGGCCTTGGGGCCGACGCCCTGGATCGCCTGCAGCAGCACGAAGGCCCGGCGGTCGTCGCGGGTGAGGAAGCCGTAGAGCCGCAGGCCCTGGCTTTCACTCCACTGGCTCTCGATGTGGAGCAGCGTCTCCTCACCCAGGGCCGGCAGGCGCTGGAGGGCGCGCTGGCCGCAGCGGACGAGATAGCCGACGCCCATGACGTCGATCAGGGCCTCTTCCTCGCCGACCTCGGCGACGGCGCCGCGCAGGCGACCAATCATGCGACTCTCCTCGCCGTGCGGGCGTGGGCGTGGGCGATGGCGACGGCGAGCGCGTCGGCGGCGTCGGCCGTCGGCGAACCGGCGGTCGGCAGCAGGCGGGCGATCATGAAGGCGACCTGGGCCTTGTCGGCCGCGCCGGTGCCCACCACCGCCTTTTTGACCACGGGAGCGGAATATTCGGCCACCAGCAGCCCGGCGCGGGCCGGGGCGATCATCGAGGCGGCGCGAGCGTGGCCCAGCTTCAGCGTCGACTGGGCGTTGGTGTTGACGAAGGTCTCTTCCACCGCCGCCTCGTCGGGGGCGTGCTGATCGATCACCGCGCAGACGCCTTCGAACAGGGTCAGCAGCCGGTCGGAGAAGGCCGCCTTCTCGTCGGGAACGATGACGCCGTGGGCGATGTGGGTGATGCGCGAGCCGGCCACGCCGATCACGCCCCAGCCGGTGCGGCGGAGGCCAGGATCGAGGCCGAGGATGCGCAAGGGGCGATTCGCGTTCATCATGTGTTCTCGCAGTGTCGCCGGTTCCTGTCGCCAGGAAAAGCCGCGTCATCCTTAAGCACGGGTTAACGCCAGGCCCCGGTTTTCGCGCATGTGGCTTGCGCGCGGACGCGAAGCCCGCTCCTGTTCCGGCCACGTTTTGCGACACTTGAAGGTCGGACCATGCGCCTGAAGGCCCTTTTCGCCACCACCGCGGCCCTCGCCGCCCTGCCCGTTATCGCGCACGCCCAGCCCACGCCCGGCCCGCAGGTCACGCCGCGCCCCGACCAGACGGCCTTCCGGGCGCTCTACAAGGAGCTGGTCGAGATCGACACGACGCTCTCCAAAGGCAGCTGCACCGCCGCCGCCGAGGCCATGGGCGCGCGCCTGAAAGCGGCCGGCTATGCCGACGCCGACGTGCAGGTGGTGGTCGAGCCCAAGCATCCGCGCGAAGGCAGCCTGGTCGCCGTGCTGCGCGGGAGCGATCCGAAGTCCAAGCCGATCCTGCTGCTGGCCCATATCGACGTGGTCGAGGCCAAGCGCGAGGACTGGACGCGCGACCCGTTCACCCTGGTCGAGGAGAACGGCTACTTTTACGGACGCGGCACGTCGGACGACAAGGCCCAGGCCGCCATCTGGGCCGACACCCTGGTCCGCCTCAAGCAAAGCGGCTTCAAGCCCAGGCGCGACATCAAGATGGCCCTGACCTGCGGCGAGGAGAGCGAGGGCTACAACGGCATCGAGGACCTGGTGAAGAACCACCGTCCCCTCATCGACGCCGAGTTCGCGTTGAACGAAGGCGCCGACGGCATGCTGGACGAGACCGGCAAGGCCGTGGTGCTCGAGGTGCAGGCCGGCGAGAAGGTCTATCAGGACTTCACCCTGACCGTGACCAACCCCGGCGGCCACTCCAGCCGCCCCGGCCCGGCCAACGCCATCTACCAGCTGTCGGCGGCGCTCGACCGCATCGGCGCCTATCAGTTCCCGACCCGCTTCAACGACGCCACGCGCGGCTACTTCACCCAGATGCAGGGGCGCGTGCCGGCCGATCAGGCCGCGGCGATGAAGGCCCTGGTGGCGAACGTCGCCGATCCCGAGGCCCTGGCGGTGATCACCAGGGACGCCGGCTGGAACTCGATGCTGCGCACCACGTGCGTCGCCACCATGGTCAGCGCCGGCCACGCGCCCAACGCCCTGCCCCAGCGCGCCACGGCCAACGTCAACTGCCGCATCCTGCCGGGCACGCCGGTCGACGAGGTGAAGGCCAAGCTGACCGAACTGGCCGCCGATCCGGCCGTCGCCGTCACCCTGGCCCACGAAGCCAAGCCCGCCTCGCCGCCCCCGGCCCTGACGCCGGCCATCATGGGTCCGATCCAGAAGGAAGCCGCCAAGCTGTGGCCCGGCGTGCCGATCGTGCCGATCCTGCTGACCGGCGCCACCGACGGCGTGCACACCAACGCCGCCGGCATCCCGACCTACGGCGTCAGCGGCCTGTTCGGAAACTCCGATGGCGACGGCGTGCACGGCCTCAACGAGCGCATGCGCGTGAAGTCGCTCTATGACGGGCGGGACTTCCTCTACGCGCTGGTCAAGGACTACGCGGGCGGGAAGTAGCGGTTCTCACCTAAGATCGTCATCCCGGGCGAAGGCGCGCGAAGCGCGCCGCAGACCCGGGACCCAGGGGCCACCGCACTGCACCCGCCCCTGGGTCCCGGCTCTCCGCTTCGCTGCGGCCGGGATGACGAGCAATGGGGATTTTACGGAGCGGGCTTTACGCCCCCGCCATCTCCACCCAGCCGAACAGGGCCTTGAGGATCAGCGCCCGCACCGCCGGCGCGTCCACCGAGACGCAGACCTCGGCGTTGGGCTCGCCCTCGATGCGTTCGATGCGGCCCTGGCGCTCGCCGTCCAGCACCACGCGCAGGCGGGCCGGCTCGAAGGTGAAGGCTTCGGGGGAAACGAGGCTGGCGGCGGCGACGGCGTCGTGAGGGTGGCAGCCTTCCGCGCCCCAGGCCTTCTGGTGGAAGGCGATGTAGGGACCGGCCGCGCGGGTCAGGCGGGCTGACAGCGGGCTGCCGCAGCAGCGCGCGCCGCTGTCGAGCTCGGCGGCGGTGATCGTCACCAGGCTGGTGACGTCCAGCGGCACGAGACGCGGCTTGACCCCGGCCTCCAGCACCCGGGCCAGGGCCTCGGGATCGCTCCAGCTGTTGAAGTCGGCGCCGCCGGCGGCCTTGCCCTGCACGGAAAAGGCCCCGGCCATGATGGTCGGCGACCAGCCGCGGAAGGCGGCCGGATCGTCCAGCAGGCCCAGGGCCATGTTTGTCAGCGGCCCCAGGAACAGCCCCTTCACCCGCCGGCGCGCCAGGAAGGCCAGCAGGCTGACCCCATGGCCACGATCCAGCTCCGGCAGCTTCCAGCGCTGGGAGAAGCCCGCGCCGTTCAGGCCGTCGATGCCGTGGGCCGGCCGCATCCGCTCGACCCGCCGCCGGGCCAGGCCCGCGCCGGCGCCGATATAGACCTCGGCCGGACAGCCCGCGAGGCGCAGCACCCCGCGCGCATTGGCGGCGGCCTGGTCGACATAGGTGTTGCCGAAGACGGCCGAGACGGTGCCCACCTCGACGATGTCGCGGGCTCGCGCCAGCAGCGCCAGGGCGAGAGCGTCGTCCACGCCGCAGTCGGTGTCGATGTGCAGACGAAGCGCCATGGCCCGATCATAGCTCATACACGTGACGCGGGAAGTCGTCGGCGAGCGTGGTTCAGTCCTTTCTGGGCAGGATATCGAACTCGACGACGCGCTGGTCGCCCTCCAGGTGGCGGGCCAGCTCGCCGAGCCGCAGGGTTCCCTTGCCCGAGAACGGGCCGGACAGCTCGAACAGCGTCCCGCCCTCGATCAGGCGCTGGTTGAGGCGGCCGCCTTCCAGCTCGTAGGTCGCCAGCAGGCCGCGCAGCTCGCCCTCGTCGACCAGGGCGTCGCGGCGGAAGCGCACGGCGATCTCGGCGTAGTTCTTCTGCGGCATGCGGCGGTCGAGCCAGCGGGCGGCGCTGAGCACCATGACGCTGAGCACGGTCCCGGCGATCGCCAGGTCGTACAGCGCCATGCCGAACAGCATGCCGAGCGCAGCCGTGATCCACAGCGAGGCGGCCGTGGTCAGGCCGTGCACTGACACTCCCTGCTGGAAGATCACCCCGCCGCACAGGAAGCCGACGCCGGTCAGCACGCCGTGGGCCATGCGGACGGGGTCGATGCGCACCGTCTCCAACGGCGTATCGCCCATCCATTTCAGCTGGTGCACGGCCGCCAGCATCAACAGGGCCGAGGCCAGCGAGACCAGCATGTGGGTGCGCAGGCCCGCCGGGCGCGAGCGGTACTCGCGCTCGAACCCGACCGCGCCGCCGGCCGCCAAGGCGCCCAGCACGGGCAGGATGTATTGCAGGGAGACGGCGTCCATGGGGGCTGAACGGTCAAGCCGGGCGGCTGGTTCGCCCGAGCGTGGTCCTCGCCCTTCGACAAGCTCAGGATGAGGACCAAGGCAGGCCAAGCACGACCAAAAACCTCACCCTGAGCCTGTCGAAGGGCGAGGTTTCGCCCCCAAGGCCCTTCCGCCTCCAACGGGGGGAAGAGGCGGAAGGAACCCCGGCTCGCCCGCCTCCTGGTGGGGGACGGATCCGGCGGGCGCGCGGCTGGACGGTCCGGAGGACAGACCGTCGCCATGCGCGTAGTTACGAAGGGGATCGCGGGCCGGATGCGCGACAGTTTTAAGATCTAGCCGAGCCCGTTGACCATCGCGCGCAGGCGGCGGGCGACGTCCTGGGGCCGGTCGGCGATCTGGTCGAACAGGGCCTGGACCTCGGCCTCCTCGAAGCCGGCGGCGCGCAGGGTGCGCCAGGCGCCGAGCAGCACGCTCAAGGCCACTTCCTGACGGTCGGGAATGGTGACGGCGGCGGACATGGCGGAGGCCTCCTGGACAGCGGGGACGGCCACAATGTTCATTTTTTGTTCTCGATGACAAGCCCCGACGCCGAGGGGACGGCGCCGGGGCTGTGCATCTGGCCTTAGCGGCAGACGGTGCGTTCGTAGACCGAGCCGCTGCGACGGTCGTATTCGCGCGTGGTCCAGCAGTCGCCGCGACGATAGCGCGGGCCGTCGTCATAGCCGTAGCCGTAGTAGCGCGGCGGCGGGGGCGGCGGATAATCGTAGCCATAGCCGTAGGCCGGGCGGCGATAGCGCGGGCGGTCGTTGTTGATCGACGAGCCGATCGCCAGGCCCACGATGCCGCCGACGATGGCGGCGGCGGCCACGTCGCCGCTGTCGCGGCCGTGGTTGCGGTGGCGGCGCCAGTCCTGGGCCGAGGCCTGGGTGGTGGCGGCGATCATGGTCAGGGCGGCGAGGCCCGCGGCCACGCCTCCGACGGTCTTGAGCGGCTTGAAAGCCATGTCGGCCTCCTTCGAAAAAGCTTGTCCCAAGCCTGGGCCCGCGCGCCTGAACCTCACCTGAACGCGGCTGTCAGGCAGACGGAGCCGCACGAGGTGGGCCATTTCGTCGCAGGCCCGCCACGCGGCCAGCGGCGCCGGAACGCCTTTTTTGTTCACCTTTCCGCGCGATCATGGCTTCCGAACGCGGCCAGAAGGCCGTCGACGCGACGAAGGCGGACGAAAGCGATGTCGAACAACAACACGGCCTACACCCCCGGCGAAGCCCTGCAGGTTCTGTCGTTCGAAGTGGGCGCCCAGACCTACTGCGTGCCGGTCGGCACGGTTCGCGAGATCCGCGGCGTCACGCCCCCCACCCCGCTGCCCGACGCCCCGCCGCACGTGCGCGGCGTCATCAACCTGCGCGGCCAGGTGATGCCGGTCATCGACCTGTCGGCCCGCCTCGGCAAGGGTCCGGCCCAGGACGGCCCGCGCCAGGTGATCATCGTCGTCGAGAACGGCCGCGACGTCGCCGGCCTGCTGGTCGACGCGGTGTGCGACAGCTTCATCGTCGAAGCCAGCCAGATCAGCCCCCCGCCGTCGGTCGGCGACGAGGCCTCGGCCCTGGTCTCGGCCGTGATCACCACCGACACCACCATGGTGGTGCTGCTGACCGTCGACGCCATCCTGCCCGAGCGCCCGATCGCCATCGCGGCTTAGGGTTTCTTCCCAATCCCTCTCCCCTTGCGGGAGAGGGTGGCCTCCCGAAGGGAGGTCGGGTGAGGGGTCGCACGGCCTGCAACGCCGCGACAGCGGATCGGCTGGGCGAAGCGGTAGGATTTGAGAAACCCCTCATCCGTCGACTTCGTCGACACCTTCTCCCGCAAGGGGAGAAGGATTTCAGAACCAACTTCAAACAAATGTTTCGATAGCCTCTTCCGCTCGCCCCTCCGCCGGGGCTAGGGTCTCCGCACAACCATAAAGCGGGAGACGAGCGGATGAAGGCGGCGGTGCTGCGCGAGGTGGGCAAGCCCCTCTCCATCGAGGACGTGGCCATCGGCAAGCCGGGCCCGCGCGAGGTCCTGATCCGCACCAAGGCCGCGGGCGTCTGCCACTCCGACCTGCACTTCGTCGAAGGCTCCTACCCCCATCCCCTGCCCGCCGTGCTGGGCCACGAGAGCGCCGGGATCGTCGAGGCGGTCGGCGACGAGGTGCGCACGGTCAAGGTGGGCGACCACGTCATCACCTGCCTGTCGGTCTATTGCGGCCACTGCGAGGTCTGCCTCACCGGCCACATGAGCCTGTGCACCAGCTCGGAGACCAAGCGGCCGAAGGGCGGCGAGCCGCGCCTCTTCAAGGAAGACCTGAATGGCGGGCGCGGGCCGATGGCCCAGTTCCTGAACCTGTCGTCCTTCGCCGAGCTGATGCTGGTGCACGAGCATGCGTGCGTGGCGATCCGCAAGGACATGCCCTTCGACCGCGCCGCCCTGATCGGCTGCTCGGTGACCACCGGCATCGGGGCGGTGATCCATACGTCGAAGGTGCAGCCGGGCGAGACCGTGGCCGTGATCGGCTGCGGCGGGGTGGGGCTGGCGACGATCAACGGCGCGGCCATCGCCGGCGCCGGCCGCATCATCGCCATTGACCGCCAGCCCTCGAAGCTGGCCCTGGCCAAGACCTTCGGCGCGACCGACGTGATCGACGCCAATGACGGCGACGTGGTCAAGCAGGTGCAGGAACTGACCAGCGGCGGCGTGCACCACAGCTTCGAGGCCATCGGCCTGAAGATCACCGCCGAGCAGTCGTTCAGGATGCTGCGCCGGGGCGGCACGGCCAACATCATCGGCATGATCCCGGTCGGCACCATGCTGGAGCTGCACGGCCCCGACTTCCTGGGCGAGAAGAAGATCCAGGGCAGCTACATGGGCTCCAACCGCTTCCCGGTCGACATGCCGCGCTTCGTCGACTTCTACATGAACGGCAGGCTGAAGCTGGACGAGCTGATCGCCCGCCGGATCAGGCTGGAAGACGTCAACGACGCCTTCAAGGAGCTCAAGCGCGGCGAGCTGGCGCGATCGGTGATCGTGTTCGACTGAGGCGTCTGCAGGCGGCGTCAGGCCGCCTTGGTGGCGCGGGGCGCGGGGGCGGGATCGTCGTCGGGGTCCGCGTCCGAGCCCGCCTCGACGCGGCAGCCGGCGACGGCCTCGAGCACGTCGGCCTGGATCAGGCAGGACGAGGCCATCCAGCGATAAAGATCCGCCTGACGCTCTCCGGCCGCCTCGGCGCGGTCGGCCAGCATCAGGGCCTTGCCTCTCAAGCGCTCGATCATCTCGGCGTCCGTCGCCGGGACCAGGTCGGGCATGGGTTGCACCTCTCGCCTTAAAGGCGATTGACAGGTCGCGCCCGCATCCTCGATTAAGCAAAACAAATTATATTACAGCGCGTCGTCGGAAGCCCCGAAACGGATCTGGACCGATCCGAGGTTGCAGACCGCCAAGCTTCACTGGCAGGTTCGGCGCATGTCGCACCAGCCTTCCGTCGCGCTCGCCGCCCTCCTGTCCATCGCGTGCCTGGCCGCCGGCGCGAGCGCCGAGCCCTTGCCTCGGCAGCGCGCCCAGACGGCGCCGATCAAGGACCTGGCCAAGGAAGCCCTGAGCGCCGTCTCGTCGCGCTTCGTCGAGGTTTCGCGCCCGGCGTCCGGCGGCCTGGTCGCGCCGGGGAAGACGGTTCGCGGCCTGAAGATGGCCACCGCGCCGCGATCGGCCGGCTCGCCTGGCCTGTGCGAGGCCGACACCGTCTGGATCGACTTCGACGACCAGGCCTCGCCGATCATTTCGCAGAAGGCCTACAAGGTGGTCGGGCCGCTTGCGCCGCTGCCGGGCGTCTGGAACGACGCCTATGGAGCGTCGCTGGAGCGCAAGTGCGCCGCCGCCGGCCCGGTGATCGCGCCGAAGGACGACGACACGGACGGCGTCGCCTTCTTCGTCGTGCGCGGCGCCTTGGCCAACGACAGAACCTGGCTGGCCGTCCGGGCGCTGGAAAAGGCCCAGGAGAGCGCCCGGCGCGGCGCGCTGGACGTCGGCTGCGAACGTCGGCCCGAGACACGGCCGACACCGCCGGCCGAAACCTTCTACGGCCGGATGGAGGCCGAGGGCCGCCAGGGCTGCGCCGCCGCCGCCAAGACCCTGGCCGGGCTCGACCTGGCCCGGCTGAACCTGATCGAGATCACGCCGTGTCCGCCAGGCGCCGATAAAGCGACGGCCGAGAACCTGTGCCTGTCGGCCACTTTCCAGCGTGGGGGCGTCGAGGGCCTGCGGGCGACCTGGATCGTCAACCTGCGCGCCCGCCATCGCCAGACCGGCGACTTCGACGTCGAGGCGGTGACCGACGTGACCCTGGCCGACCAGGTCTGGATCTACGACTGACGGCGCCTGGCCCGCGTCACCAGCCAGATGCCGGCGCAGACCAGGGCCAGGGCGGCGGCGTTCTTCCAGGCCAGCACCGGCTCGTGCAGGAACAGAGCCGACAGCAGCACCCCGAACACCGGGATCAGGAAGTTGAACACCGCCAGCATGCCCACCGGGTTGTGCTTGAGCAGCAGGCTCCACAGGGCGAAGGCCGCCGCCGACAGGCCGGCCATGTAGGCCAGCAGGGCCAGGGAGCGGATGTCGAAGCCTTCCAGCCGGCCGCCGAACACGAAACCGATGGCCAGCAGCACCACACCGCCCACGCCCAACTGCCAGCCGGTCATGACCATGGCGTCCATCTTCTGCGAGATCGACTTGCCCCAGATCGAGGCGGCGGCCAGCACGAAGGCCGCGATGACCACGAAGCCCTCGCCCAGCAGGGTGAACTCGAAGTCGAAGCCCTTTCCGCCCAGGTTCACCGCCAGCACGCCCATGAAGCCCAGCAGGCAGCCCAGCGCCTTGCGCGGGGTCAGGCGGTCGTTGCGGAACAGGAAGTGGGCCAGGATCACGCCGAAGAAGGCGCCGGTCGAGTTCATGATCGACGACTTCACCCCGGTCGCGTGGGCCAGGCCGATATAGAAGAACACGTACTGCAGGGTGGTCTGGCCGACGCCCAGCAGGGCGACCTTGGCGATCTGGTCGCGCGGCGGGACCAGCGTCTTGCGCGACAGGGCCGCCAGCACCAGCAGGATCGTCCCCGCCGCCACGAACCGCCAGCCGGCGAACAGCATCTGGGTCGCCGTGTCGGTCTTGGCCACGTGCAGCAGGGCGTAGCCGGCCTTCACCGCCGGAAAAGCGCTGCCCCACAGCAGGCAGCACAGCACCGCCATGCCGATGACGAAGCGCTTGTCCCGATAAAGGCTGGTGCGGTCGAGGTCTGCGCGGGGGGACGTCACGGGCGGGGCCTTGTCGAAAAAAGCATCGCCGCCCCACGGCGAGCGGGACGGCGATCGGATGCTGTGGCGCGCTTCTAGGCTTCTCGCCCGGCGGCTTCAACCGCTCGCTGGTTGTCACGAGACCGCCAAGCGGCGCGTGCTATCGGCGGTGTTCCGTCCTGGGGAGGCCCGCCTTGTCCACCATCGATCGTCGCGGCCTGCTGATGGGGGCCGCCGGCGTCCTGCCCGCCGCCCTCGCCCCGTCGCTGGCCTCGTCCCTGGCCCGCGCCGCCGCCATCGACGCCGACGTCCGCAAGGGCGCGATCGACGACGTGCAGCACGTGGTGATCCTGATGCAGGAGAACCGCAGCTTCGACCACTACTTCGGGACGATGGGCGGGGTGCGCGGCTTTGGCGACCGCTTCCCCGTCCCGGTGCGCGACGCCAAGGGCCGCAAGGACGCGTCGGTCTTCCTGCAGGCCTATGGCCAGGACGGCGGCCCCGACGTCGTCGCGCCCTTCCCGCTCAACACCACCCAGACCTTCGCCCACATGCGCGTCGAGGGCACGCCGCACAGCTGGGCCGACGCTCAGGACGCCTGGGACGAGGGCCGCATGGACCGCTGGCCGGTCGCCAAGCATCCCCATTCCATGGGCTTCTACACGCGGGCCGACATCCCCTTCCAGCATGCGCTGGCGAGCGCCTTCACCCTCTGCGACGCCTATCACTGCTCGACCCAGACCGGCACCAACACCAACCGGCTGTTCCTGTGGACCGGAACCAACGACGGCCTGGGCCAGGCCGGCGGCCCGTCGATCTCCAACTCGCACGACGACTTCGCCGACAAGGGCGGGGCGGCGCAATCCTACGGCTGGACCACCTATCCCGAGCGCCTGCTCGAGGCGGGGGTGAGCTGGCGCATCTACCAGGACATGGCCGACAACTTCACCGACAACCCGCTGGCGGGGTTCAAGGCCTATCGCGACGCCCGCGCCGGCGTTCCGGGCTCGGACGCGAGGCTGAAGGACCTGGCCCTGACCACCTGGCATCTCGACGGCCTGCGCAAGGACGTCCTGGCCCGCCAGCTGCCCTCGGTGTCGTGGATCATCGCCCCGGCGGCCGATTCCGAGCACCCCGGGCCGTCCAGCCCCGCCCAGGGCGCGCACTATATAGCCCAGGTGATCGACGCCCTGACCCTCGATCCGCAGACCTGGGCCAGGACGGTGCTGCTGGTGATGTTCGACGAGAACGACGGCTTCTTCGACCACGTCCCGCCGCCGGCCCCGCCGTCGCGCGACTCGGCCGGCGCAATGCTGGGCGGCTCGACCGTCGATACGGCCGGGGAATACCACCTGGTGCGCAACCCGACCGAGGCCAAGGCCGAGCGCGACCACCTGATGGGACGGCCCTACGGCCTGGGGCCGCGCGTGCCGATGTACGTGATCTCGCCCTGGAGCCGGGGCGGCTTCGTCAACAGCCAGGTCTTCGACCATGGCTCGGTGATCCGCTTCCTGGAGGCGCGGTTCGGCGTGGCCGAGCCCAACATCTCGCCCTGGCGGCGGGCGGTGTGCGGCGACCTGACCTCGTGCTTCGACTTCAAGACCCCCAACACGCGGCCGCAGGCGCCGCTGCCGGAGACGGCGCGGACGGCCCGGCTTGCCGCCACCCTGAAGAAGACGACCATCCCGCCCACCCCGGCGACGCCAGCGGCGCCGATCCAGGAGACGGGCTTTCGCCCCTCACGCGCCTTGCCCTACCGCCTGGAGGTCGAAATCAGCATCCGCGACGGCGCCGCCGGCCTGGTGCTGAGCAATCCCGGCGCGGCCGGGGTCGTGCTGCACGTCTATGACCGCCTGCGCCTGGACCAGCCCCCGCGCCGCTACACCCTGGGCGCGGGCGGACGGCTGGAGGACGCCTGGCCGGCGGGGGCCTACGACCTGTGGCTGCTGGGTCCGAACGGCTTCCATCGCGCCTTCGCCGGCGATCCGGCCGACGGGCTGGAGCTGCGGATCACGCCTGCGGCCCACGGCCGCTCGGTGCTGGCGAGCCTGACCAACACCGGCCCCGAACCCCGCACCGTCACCGTCGAGGCGGCCAGCCTCGCCCCGACCAGACCCTGGCGCGCCACGCTGGCGGCGGGCGAGACCCAGACGCGCGACTGGCGAACGGATTCCGACTGGTACGACCTGTCGGCCCGCTGCGACGCGGCGCCGTCGTGGCTCCGGCGCGTGGCCGGGCGGGTGGAGACCGGCCGGGACTCGGTCAGCGATCCGTTGATGGGCCGTGCGGCGCGGCTGGGACGGTGACCCTGCCCTAACCTCCCGTCATTCCCGCCCTTGTGGCGGGAAACCCTGGTTCCGCTTCCGCGTGAGGCGCAAGCGGACTGCTCAGCAGTCCGCTCCATCCGCCCTTGCGGCTGACAGAGGGGTTCCCGCCACAAGGGCGGGAATGACGGGATATTGGGGAAGAGCCGTAGCCTTCGGGAACGGCCCTGAAAACTACCGCAGCCGGCCGTCGCCGCCCGACTTCAGCTCGGCCAGGGCCAGGCGCGTGTCGCCCTTGCCGGCGGCCGGGATCACGGCCTGGGCGTAGTTTCCGTCGGCGCGGCCGGCCTGGGCCAGCAGGGTGTCGAGGCGCGCGCGCTTGGCCTTGAAGGCGGCCAGTTCGCTGCCCGACAGCACCGTGCCCTGGGGCACCTTGGCGCCGATCGGGTTGATGCGCTGGCCGTTCAGCCAGACTTCGTAGTGAAGGTGCGGACCGGTCGCCAGGCCCGTGGAGCCGACATAGGCCACCACCTGGCCCTGCTGCACCCGCACGCCCGGGCGGATGCCCTTGGCGTAGCGCGAGATGTGGCCGTAGCCGGTGTCCCACTGGCCCGAATGGCGGATGCGAAGCCAGTTGCCGTAGCCCGACCAGCGGCGGGCCTCCAGCACCACGCCGTCGCCGGCCGCCAGGATCGGCGTGCCGGTGCCGGCGCCGAAGTCGATGCCCTTGTGGCCGCGGTTGTAGCCCAGCACCGGGTGGCGGCGCATGCCGAAGGTCGAGGTGATGCGAGCCCCGTCGACCGGGGTGCGCAGCAGGAAGCCTTTGATGTTCTTGCCGGTCTCGTCGAAGAACTGGGTCTTGCCCTCGCGCTCGAAGGCGTAGAAGCGCTGGCCCTTGACCTCGGCGTACTCAAGATCGCCGGCCTCGATGGTGCGGCCGCTCTCGGTGACCTTGCGGTCGAAGACCAGGCAGAACGGGTCGCCGTCCTTGATGTCGCGCGAGAAGTCGATCTTGTGCGAGAACAGCTTGGCGGCCTGGCTGACCACGGCCGGGCTGCCGCCGACGGCCGCGACGCTCTCGTAGAACGAGCCGTTCATGGCTCCGCACGAGACCTTGGTCTCGTCGCGGACCTCTTCCTCGATCTCGCGCAGCTTCAGGGCGCCGTCGAAGGTGCGCGACACGGTGACGGTCGAGGACGGGCTGGTGCGCATCGACAGGCCGACCAGGCGGGCCGGGCCGCGGTCGTTGTCGCGGCGGCGGGCGATGGCCGCCTCGAAGGCCATGCCGGCCTTGATGTTGACGGTGTCCATGGCGCTTTGCAGCGTGCTGACCACCTGCTGGGCCTCGTCGGCGCCGACGCCGGCGCGCTCGACCGCGCCCTGCAGGGTCTCGCCGGGCTTGACCTTGACGGGAACCGTCTCGGGACGGTCGAAGCCGGGCTGGGCCTCGGCCTGGGCGAAGGCGACGTGCTGCAACGCAACCATGGCGGCCGCGTCGAGCGGCGCATGGGCGGCGACCACGGTCGAAGGCTGGTCCCCCGCCGTCAGCTTCCAGCCCAAGGCCAGGGCGGCCAGGCCGGCGACGGCGGTGAAAAGCCGCGGCGCGAGACGCATGGTCGGGCGTCGCGGATCAAATTCCTGCATCGGTCCCCCGTTCGGTACAGATGCCGCGTTTGTACGAAAACGACACGGCCGGGAAGCCCCCCAGCAATCGTCGCACCAGGCAATGGCGGATGACTCCGCTATCAGGCAAGGAATATTCGGTGCTTCGGGCGTTTTGTCACGTCCGTCACTGTCCGTCGCCGGACGGCGCGCGGCTTGCGAACAGGCGCTCGGCGATCACCCGCACGGCTCCCAGGATGGCGTCGCTGGAGACCCCGGCGATCAGGCTGACCCCGGTGACGAACATCGGATTGGGCGTCGCCGTCGTGGCTTCGGCGCCGAGCGTGATGACCTGCACCCCCGCCAGCGACAGCAGGACCACCAGCAGGGCCGCGCCTCCGCCGTTGATCGCCACGGCGGCGACCCGACGCAGGCGCGTTTCGGTCGGCGTGAAGATCTCGGCGGCGTAGCGCAGATAGGCCCCGACCACGCCGAAAGCGAAGGCCATCAGCACGTACTGGATGATCAGCGGCATGCCGAACAACAGCTGGAAGCGGTTTTCCTTGTACTGATTGTAGGCCTCGACGACGAGCTTGGCGCCTTCGACGTCGCCCGACCCCAGCAGCACCGGCACGACCTCGGCCTCGGCTTCGGTCAGCGACCGGAGCGCCTGGCGGTAACCCTCGATCTGCTTGGGCGCGATCTCGCTTTCCCGCTGAGCGACGACCAGCTTGTTCCAGAACTCGAAAGGCTCGGCGGCGCCGTCGCACAGCGACGACTCGCCATCGGTCCGGGGTCCGCAGTAGCGCGCGAAGGCCTGGTCGAGGTTGTTGAACTCGAGCTGCAGCTCGCTGAAGATGATGGGCGCCTTCTTTTCATCGCCGACCGGCTTCAGCTTCCCGAGGTTGTTGATGTTCTTACGGAAGAACCAGCGGGCTTCGGACTTGCTCAGATAGAGGTTCGCCTCGCGATCACCGCTCTTGGCCTGGATATCGACGATCTGGTTGTAGTAGCAGATCCGCTTGGCGGCCCAGACCTTGAGGTTGTCGCGGATCGTCTCCACCACATCCTCTTTCTCCGCGAGAGAACCGGCGCTGGCATAGCCTTTCAGGCCCATGCCCTGGACGTAGTCGTAGCTGGGCGCGGCGACCGTCAGCAGGATTACCCCGATCAGCAGCGCCACCCCGCCGCACACGCCTGACCAGAAAGCCGCACGGCTTTCCTCGGGCGTCAGTGGCTTCGGAGGCGGCGGCGGCGGCGGCGGCGGTGGAGGCGGTGGAGGTGGAGGCGGAGGCGGAGGCGGAGGCGGAGGCGGAGGCGGAGGCGGAGCATCGCCACCGGGCGGCGGCTGGTCGCCGGCTCCGTTGTTGGCCGTCTCGTCAACAGGCTTGTTCTCGTCGGCCATGATCACCCCCCGGCGTTAGCAGACGCATGAACTTAACCATAAGGAGAGCGATCACACAACAACAACCCGAGCGACCGCGTTGCGTGCAAAGAAAAACGCCCGCTGCGAGCAGCGGGCGTCTTCTGTCGAATCTCGGGTTTCGCGCGGGCGAAAAATCAGGCGGCGTTGACCTGCTCGTTCGGGTCGCGCAGCACGTAGCCGCGGCCCCAGACGGTCTCGATGTGGTGCTTGCCTTGAGCGGAGGCCGCCAGCTTCTTGCGCAGCTTGCAGATGAAGACGTCGATGATCTTCAGTTCCGGCTCGTCCATGCCGCCGTACAGGTGGTTCAGGAACATCTCCTTGGTCAGGGTCGTGCCCTTGCGCAGGGAGAGCAGCTCCAGCATCTGGTATTCCTTGCCGGTCAGGTGAACGCGGTTGCCGTTCACTTCCACCGTCTTGGCGTCCAGGTTGACGATGATGTCACCGGTCTTGATGACCGACTGGGCGTGACCCTTCGAACGACGGACCACCGCATGGATGCGGGCGATCATCTCGTCCTTGTGGAAAGGCTTGGTCATGTAGTCGTCGGCTCCGCCGGCGAAGGTCTTCACCTTGGTGTCGATCTCGGCCGTGCCCGACAGGATCATGATCGGCGTGTTGACCTTGGCCACGCGCAGGGTGCGCAGCACGTCGATGCCGCTCATGTCCGGCAGGTTCAGGTCGAGCAGGATCAGGTCGTAGTCGTAGATCTTGCCCAGATCGACGCCTTCTTCGCCCAGGTCGGTCGTATAGACGTTGAAGCCTTCCGACTTCAGCATCAGTTCGATCGTCTGCGCGGTGGCGCTGTCATCCTCAATCAGCAGTACCCGCATGGAACCCTCCCCGCCAAACGGCGGCGCTTAATTCGACAGTGGCGGGCAAGCCGCCGATGAAACCCGTCCCCCAGTCTGGCGGACAGTTAATTTAAGACTGGTTAATGGTGAACGCGTCGTCTGGCGAAATGGTTAATACGATTTGCGAATCGGGTGCAAGCGGTCGGAAATCCTTTGCGCACATTGGTCGCAGGGCCGTTTCAAGCGCTGCCGCAAGCTCTTAAAATCGCAGCAAACCCAAGGGTTAACAGGGCCTCGCGCACTACGGCCGCGTTAACATGGTGCAAGCTCACGTTCTTACTTGCGGCGAGATTGCGGCGTTCTGTCGCGAGAATTCCGGGGATGTTTTTTCGCTCCTGGCGTGAGCCGCCAAGCGTGGCCGCGGGCAATCCGCGTCACCCGGTCGCGGCGGCGTCTTCCTCGGCCAGCCAGCCGGCGGCGCGCAGACGGGCCACGGAGGCCCGCGAGATGGGCGCGGCCTCGCCGTCGGCCAGCCTCAAACGCAGATTTCGACCGTCGCGCTCGACCCCGACCACCGCCCGCCGGGCCACCCACCACGAGCGGTGCACCTGCAGGCCGTCGAGCCCGGAGAGATTCGCCAGCACCCGCGCCATCGGCCCGGCCTCGAGTCGCGAACCCGTCTCGGTGCGCACCCGGACATAGTGATCCTCCATCTTCAGATAGAGCACCGTGGCGGCGGCGAGGGGCGCGGGAGGCGGCGTCGGAACCGGCCCGCCGACCACCAGCGGCGCGGCGGCGGCGCGCTGGGCCGCCAGCCTGCCCCGCAGGATCGTGAAGCCCACGGCCAGCGGTCCCGAAAAGGCCAGGCACTGGCCGTACCAGTCCAGCGGCGACAGCTTGTTCAGGAACGGCCACAGCCCGGTTGCCGCCGGCGCGACCACCGCCGCCTGCAGGGCGCTGCCGAGCAGGATTGCCGCGGCCACCAGGATCGGGGCCGGGATCCTGGCCCGCTGGGCGGCCGCGGCCGCCAGCCGGATCAGCAGGCCGAAGATCAGGGTCCCGGCCCAGAAACAGCCGACCCAATAGATCGCGCGCACGAGGAAGGGGCCGTTGAAGTAGCTGCCGAAGGGCCCGACCATGCCCAGGAACGCCCCCATCGCCGTGGCGACGGAAAGGTCGATCGCCCATTCGCGGGCGGTTCCGAGCAGTGGCCCCTTGCCGATCATCTGCGATCTATAGCGCCGTTCGCCGCTTCGCGAACCCGTTCGCCCGTTCACGCATGAAGCGTGGCGGCGCAAGGGCTCCGACCGCATCGGAGGGCATCGCCAACCGGAGCCTTCCATGTCGCCCCTTCGCTTTTCCGCCCTGTTCGCAGCCCTAGCCATCGCCGGCGCCGCTCACGCCGCCGAGCCTCATGTCGGCTTCATGCGCGTCGAGGCGCCCGATCCGCAGGGCGCGCCGATCGAGGTCGGCATCTGGTATCCGACCGACGTAGCCGAGACCGGCCCGATCGGCGGCATGGAGAGCCTGCCCGTCGCCAAGGGCGCGCCGGCGGCCGGCGAGCATCTGCCGCTGGTGGTCATGTCGCATGGCAACGGCGGCTGGTTCGGCGGCCACTACGACACCGCCGCCGCCCTGGTGAAGAAGGGCTTCGTCGTCGCCGCCCTGACCCACACCGGCGACAACTACCGCGACCAGAGCCGCGCCCTGGAGATGACCGAGCGCCCGCGCCAGCTGTCCGTCCTGATCGGCTACATGCTGGACGCCTCGCCGATGCATGCGCGGATCGACGCCGCGAAGGTCGGCGCCTTCGGCTTCTCGTCCGGCGGCTTCACGGTGCTGGCGGCGGCCGGCGGCGAGCCGCGCCTGGCGGCGACCTTCCCCGGACATTGCATCAAGCACCCGACCAACTACGACTGCCGCCTGAGCGCCGGAAAGCCGCTGCCGGCCAGCACGCTGTCGCCGACCTGGACCCACGACTCCCGGATCCGGGCCGTGGTCTCGGCCGCGCCGGCGCTGGGCTTCACCTTCGGCCGCCAGGGCCTCAAGGGCGTGACCCAGCCGGTTCAGCTGTGGAAGGCGGGCGACGACGAGATCCTGCCCGATCCGGACTACGCCGAGGCCGTGCACCGCGCCCTGCCCCGCGCCCACGATTACCGCGTTGTTCCGGGGGCGCGACATTTCGACTTCCTGGTCCCCTGCGGTCCGCAGGCCGCCCAACGCCTGCCCGGCCCCTTGTGCGCAAGCGCTCCGGGCTTCGATCGGGCCGCTTTCCACGCCGATTTCAACGCCCGGGTTGCGACATTCTTCGCCACCCAACTGGGCGTCGCAGAACGCTGAATTTCATGCGCGATTAACCATGATGGCCGAGTCTGCGCGGGTCGCTTCCAGGAGCCGTCTTGCGCAGTCTCATCGCCGCCGTCGAACGTCTTGATCCGCTGACCATCTATGGTCGCGTCGCCGCCGTGAACGGTCTGCTGATCGAGGCGCGGGGCGGGCTGACCCGTCTGGCCGTCGGCGCCCGCGTCGAGATCGAGCGCCTGAACCTGCCGACCCTGCCGGCCGAGGTCGTCGGCTTCCGCGAAACCCGCGCCCTCCTGATGCCCTTCGGTCCCGTCGAGGGCGTGGCCCCCGGCGCCGAGATCAAGATCATGCCGGAAGGCGCCGTGGTGCGCCCGACCAAGGCGTGGCTGGGCCGCATCATCAACGCCTTCGGCGAGCCGATCGACGGTCTCGGCCCCCTCCCGCAAGGCGAAGTGCCCTATCCCCTGAAGACCCCGCCGCCGCCGGCCCACGCCCGCGGCCGGGTGGGCGAGCGCCTGGACCTGGGCGTGCGCTCGATGAACGTCTTCACCACCACCTGCCGCGGCCAGCGCCTGGGCATCTTCGCCGGCTCGGGCGTCGGCAAGTCGGTGCTGCTGTCGATGCTGGCGAAAGAGGCGACCTGCGACGCCGTCGTCGTCGGCCTGATCGGCGAACGGGGCCGCGAGGTGCGCGAGTTCATCGAGGAGACCCTGGGCGAGGAAGGCCTGCGCCGCGCCATCGTCGTGGTCGCCACCTCGGACGAGCCGGCCCTGACCCGCCGCCAGGCCGCCTACATGACCCTGGCGATCGCCGAGTTCCTGCGCGACCAGGACCTGGAAGTCCTCTGCCTGATGGACTCGGTCACCCGCTTCGCCATGGCCCAGCGCGAGATCGGCCTGGCCGCCGGCGAGCCGCCGACCACCAAGGGCTATACGCCGACCGTCTTCACCGAACTGCCCAAGCTGCTCGAGCGCGCCGGCCCCGGCCCGATCCGCGCCGACGGCACCACGGCCGCCCCGATCACCGCCCTGTTCACCGTGCTGGTGGACGGCGACGACCACAACGAACCGATCGCCGACGCCGCCCGCGGTATTCTCGACGGCCACATCGTCATGGAGCGCTCGATCGCCGAGCGCGGCCGCTTCCCGGCCATCAACGTGCTGAAGTCGATCAGCCGGACCATGCCGGGCTGCCAGCTGCCGCACGAGCGCGACATCGTCAAATCCGCCCGCCAGGTGCTGTCGGCCTATTCCAACATGGAAGAGCTGATCAAGATCGGGGCCTACCGCGCCGGCGCCGACCCCACCGTGGACCGCGCCATCCAGCTCAATCCCGCGGTCGAGGCCTTTCTCAGCCAGAACCCCGACGAAGCCACGAGTCTTGACGATTCGTTCAACTTCCTCGGCCAGATTCTCCAAAGCGCCGCCTAGGCGCTTTCGTACCGAGTAACCCGACATGACCAAGTGGGCCGCCTCCCTGATCCGCATCTCGAACCACGAGGTCGAGACGCTGCAGAAGCGCTTGTCGGAAGTGGTCGACCGTCGCGAAGCCGCCGAGATGCGGGTGGTGATGATGGACGCCGAGGCCGAAGCCGAGATCAAGCGCGCCGAGGGCGACGCGTCGGCCGGCTGGTACATGATCGGCTACCGCAAGGGCGTGCAGGTGCGACGCGCCGAGGCGATGCTGGAAATCGACCAGATCAGGATCGAGGAAACCGGCGCCCGCGACGCGCTGTCGGTGGCCTTCGAAAACCTCAAGAAATACGAACACGTCGCCGACGCCGCCAAGGCAGCCCTGGCCAAGAAGGTCGGCAAGATGGAAATGGCCGCGCTCGACGAGCTGGGCCTGCGCCGCGCGGCGATGGGCGGGCGCTGACCCCCTCCGGCCCTCCGGGCCACCTCCCCCAGAGGGGGAGGATCTAAAGGCGTCGCGCCACAAGATGCTCCCCCTCTGGGGGAGCTGTCGGCGAAGCCGACTGAGGGGGCCGCCGTAGGCGGCCTTCACCCTTCCGCAAACTCCCCGTGCTTCTCTCGCGACAGATCGCCGCGAGGGTTTCATGTCCGACGTCTCACGCCGCGCCGTGCTCGGCTCCAGCCTGGCGTTGGCCGCCTGCGGGCAGACGGCGCAGGGCCAGCCGGTTCCGGCCAACCTGCCGCCGCTGAAAAGCGTCGCGCCGTTCCGGATCGGGTCCTCGGTGCAGGCCCTGCACCTGGACGACCCGGCGCTGGCCGGCCTGCTGCGCCGTCAGGTCAACCAGCTGACGCCCGAGTGGCAGATGAAGATGGAATACATCGTCCAGCCGGACGGCTCGTTCCGCTTCGACGCGCCCGACAGGATCGCCGCCTTCGCCGCCGCCAACGGCATGGCCCTCTTGGGCCACGTGCTGGTCTGGTACGCCCAGGCGCCCGAGGCCTTCGAGCGGCTGGACGAGAGCCGCATCGGCTTCGAGCAGGCCTATCGCAACTACATCCTGGCCGTTGCCGGACGCTATCGCGGCAAGGTGGTCGGCTGGGACGTGGTCAACGAGGCCGTGGCCGAAGACGGCGACGGCTGGCGCACCAGCCTGTGGTCGAAACGCCTGGGCGACTTCGAGCATATCGCCCTGGCCTTCCGCACGGCGCGTGAAGCCGATCCCGGCGCGGTCCTGCTGCTCAACGACTACAATCTCGAATACATGCCCCGGAAGCGGGCGACGTTCCTGAAGCTGGCCGAGCGCCTGCTGGCCTCCGGCGCGCCGCTGACCGGCATCGGCACCCAGATGCACGTCGCCGCCGACATCCGCCCCGGCGAGATCACCACGATGATGAAGGACCTGGCCAGCCTGGGCCTGCCGATCCACCTCTCCGAACTCGACGTGTCGCTGGTCCGGGCCGAGAACAAGTTCCTGCCGCGCGCCGAGCTGGAGCGCCGCCAGGCCCGCACCTATGGCGAGGCCGCCGAGGCCTTCATGGCCCTGCCCGCGCGCCAGCGCTTCGCCTTCACCCTGTGGGGGCTGCGCGACGGCGACTCGTGGCTGAAAAAGGAGAACGCCTCCGACGCCCCCGCGCCGTTCGACGACGCCGGCCGGGCGAAGGCCGGCGCCGCGGCGCTGGTCGAGGCGTTCAGGCGGGACTAAGGCCGGCCCTAGGCTTCCACAGCAAGCCCTTCACGATCGCTTTCCTGAGCCTCGTGCCCAGGATCCATGGTTCAGCTGCTCAGACCTTCGCAGGACGGTTGAGGTCTGAGCGGTCGCCGACATGGACCCTCGCCACGAGGGCGAGGGAGGCGACTTTAGGGATGCGGCGCAAACCGCGAACCCATCGCCACAGCGCCTCAGGCGCCCGGGCCACGCACGCTGGTGGCCACCGCGTGGTCGGCGTCGTTGGCCTGGCGCAGGGCGCGCAGGTCCTCGCTGATGCGGAAGACGGCGACGTAGAATTCGCAGAAGGCGCGCCACAGCAGCACCATGCCGGCGGCGACCAGCAGGCCGGCGATCAGCACCGGGAAGGCCAGCAGCAGCGAGGCCACGCCGCGTTCCTTCAGCGCCAGGCCCACGGCCGCGCCGACAACGGAAAAGGCGAACAGGGCCACGACGCCCAGGCCAGCCCAGTAGATCAGGTGGATGACCGGCCCCGTCACCAGTCGGTCGAAGGTCAACAGATCCCAGAACAGCGCGCTCGAACCGCGCCCCTTGGATTTCCTGGCCGGAGCCATCCGACGCACCTCATATCAGCGGACTGGCGGAGACCGCCTAAGTTTACGCTGCATCGCTAGCAGCGTGAGGCCCGCTCGGCAATGCCGGGCGGGCCTCGTGCGTGTTCGGAAGAAGGGACGCTGTTACTTGCGCCCCGTTACTTGGGGGCGGCCGCGCCGGCCAGGGCCGCATCGATCTGGGCCTTGGTGGCCGTGGTGCTGATGCTGCCGTCGGCGCCGGCGCTCAGGCTGGCCTTGGGCAGGGCGAACTTCTTCTCGCCGCTGCTGACCACGACGTTGGCCGAGCCGTCGGCGCCGGTCGCGGTGTCGCTGATCGTGCCGACCACGGCGCCCGACGGATCCTTGATCTCGGAGCCGACCTTGAAGTCGCCCGAGACGGTGGCCGAGGACGGCGTGCCGGCCGCGTCGGCGCCGGCGGCGGCCGAGGTGTCAGCCGGAGGCGTGGTCGTGGTGGTGGTGGAGGTAGTGCTGGTCGTCGACGACGGCTGCTGAGCGGCCGGCGGCTGCGCGGCCGCGGCCGGATCGGCCGGAGCCGTGGTGTTGGTGTCCTGCGCGGTGCTCTGCGCATAGGCGGCGCCGGCCATCGAAAGGGTCGCGGCGGCGGCGAGATAGGCGAACTTGGTCTTCATATTTGCGCTCCGTCGGAGGGCCCCTGCCCGCTCAACCAACGCAAGCTCGTTTGTAACGGTTCCGAAACAGCGCGTGATCGGCGCCTAGGGAAAACCTAGCCGGACCTCAAGGCGCCCCAAGGGGAAACCTTGGCCGCGCCTCAAGGCGCGGCGGGTCCCGTCGGCGGCGCTTCCTGGATCGGGCCCTCGTCGTCCTTCAGCCCGGCCGCCTTCATCGCCGCCTTCAGGGTGTAGACCGAGGTCGCGGTGCTGGTGGTGAAGGCCAGCTGCGCGGTCAGGGCCGGGTTCTCGGCCTCGTTGGCGAAACCGCCGTCGCGCACGGCGTTGAAGCTGACGGCGTAGCTCTTGCCGGGCCGGGTGCGGCACAGCAGGACGAAGGTCTTGCCGTCGTTAAGCAGGCGCGGGGCGCGCACGCATTCGGGCCGCTCGCCGCCCGCCGCGTCGGCGTAGTTCCAGGCCAGGGGCGTCATCTTCTGGTCGAAGGCGACCTTCAGCACCAGGACGCCCGGGGCCACGGCCTCGCCGGCGGCCGGGAAGGTCGAGGTCACCTTCGGCGGCAGGGTCGGCGGCATCACCGTCACCGGCGAGACCGGCGTCGGCTCGGGCCGCTGAGTTGCCGGCTGGGCCAGGGCCGTCCCCGTGAGGGCGACGACGGCCAGAAACGAAAGGGCGAAGAGGGGCGCGCGCATGACCTCGACAATGGCGATCAAGCGCGACCTTCTCAAGGCGCCTCGCCCCTCCTCCTGAACGTGAATTTTCAGACAGGAAAACCCAGTACGGGCGCCATTCAGGTGGCGTTCACGCCGGTTGCGACTAGCTTGGCCTCAACAAACACCGGCGGCGAGAGGCCGCCAGAACTCGGGAGACCTCGCCATGCGCGCCGCCCTCGCCCTGATCGCCGCCGCCGGCGCCTTCGCCGCAATCACCGTCCCCGCCTCCGCCCAGGATCGCGGCGGGTACGGCTATCAGGGCGCCCCGCGCGGCTCCTACCAGGACAGCTGCCGCGACGTGACCGTCCGCCGCGGCGAGATCAGCGCCCAATGCCGCGACAGCCGCGGCAACTGGACCTGGACCACCGCCAGCGCCGACTGCCGCGGCGAGATGAGCAACCAGAACGGCCGCCTGGTCTGCCTGTCCGGCGGCGGACGCCCCGGCAGCCTGCCGCGCGGCTCGTACCTGGAGAGCTGCCGCGACGCGACCGTGCGCGGCCGCGAGCTGACCGCCCAGTGCCGCGACGGCCGCGGCCGCTGGACCTGGAGCAGCGCCAGCGCCGACTGCCGCGGCGACATGACCAACCAGAACGGCCGGCTGGTCTGCTTCGGCGGGTCCGGCGGCCCGGGCGGCCCCGGCGGCGGCGGTCGCGCCGACGCCGTCCTCTTCGAGCACGCCGGCTACCAGGGTCGCGCCTACGAGGTCAGCGGCGACATGAACGACCTGCGGGCCGTCGGCCTCAGCGACCGCGCCTCGTCGATCCAGATCCGTCGCGGCGAATGGGAGCTGTGCGACGACATCAACTACGGCGGCCGCTGCTGGCGGGTGTCGTCTGACATCGGCCTGTTCTCTGGCGACATGAACGACCGGGTGAGCTCGATCCGCCGCATCCGCTGAGCCTTGCGTCGACAACTCGACCTTGAAGCCGCGCGCGGGACGGTTAAGCTCCGCGCGCCCTCCCCTCAATGAGATTTCCCATGCGCAAGTTCGTCGTCCTGGCCGCCGCCGCGGCCGCCCTGCTGGTCTCGGCCTGCAACACCGTCGAAGGCGTCGGCCGCGACGTCTCGGCCGCCGGCCGCGCGGTCTCCGGCGCCGCCAGCGACGCCAAGCACTAGGCTCGCCTCCTGGAGCGAGACAAGGCGCGCGCCGCTTCGAGCGACGCGCGCCACATACCGGCCGTAATGACGCGCCAGTTTCGCCATCGTCGCGGCAAGTAAACTCCGGCGACATCGTTCATCATATCAAGCTTAACCGGAAGCGACGTTTCATTAACCCTGCCGAACAGTTCATTCGCACGCGATGAACGCGGAGGATGAATTCTTTCGATAGTCGCCCATTCAGGGGCGCAATATCTGCTTCCAAAGCGCACATGCGACCGAAAGTGCTATTTGCACAAAGCGGCGCCGGAGCCATATGGACGCCATGACCGACCGACCCGTACCCAGCGTCCTGACCGGCATGAAGCGAGGCGTCCGCCACCGTTGCCCCAACTGCGGCGAGGGCCGTCTCTATGCGCGCTATCTGAAGGTCGAGTTCGACTGCGAGGTCTGCGGCCACCACCTGGCCTCCTATCCCGCCGACGACGGCCCGGCCTATTTCACGATCCTGATCATCGGCCACCTGTTCGTCGCGCCGCTGCTGCTGTTCCCGTTCATCTGGCAGGCCTCGCCGTGGCTGGTCGTGCCGCTGACCATCCTGCCCCTGGCCGGCCTGACGCTGATGCTGCTGCCCCGGGTCAAGGGCGCGGTGATCGGCGCCCTGTGGGCCAACGGCCTGCGCAAGGCGCACGACGCCCCCGGCGGCTAAGCCTGAGACGCGTCGCGGAACCGTAGCGGCGCAGGTTGCATTCCATCCCCCGAAGCCAGGGCGCCGAACGCGGCCGGCCCTGCCATCTG
The DNA here is from genome assembly GCF_059418205.1 of Caulobacter sp. GW821-FHT09B11. Taxonomy (NCBI): domain Bacteria; kingdom Pseudomonadati; phylum Pseudomonadota; class Alphaproteobacteria; order Caulobacterales; family Caulobacteraceae; genus Caulobacter; species Caulobacter sp. GW821-FHT09B11. The sequence continues at coordinate 60,103 of NZ_JBWKPK010000006.1, forward strand.
GGAGATTCGAATGCTCGGCACGATCCTCATCATCATTCTGATCCTGGCGCTGATCGGCGCCCTGCCCACCTGGGGCCACAGCCGTTCGTGGGGCTACTTCCCCAGCGGCGGCCTGGGCCTCGTGCTGGTGATCATCATCATCCTTGTGCTCATCGGCAGGATCTGACGACGCCGGCCTAAAGCAATCTTGGAGCGCGACGGCGTCTTGACCTAAGGTCTCCTGCAACGGCCCAAACTCTGGGCCGACAGGGGGAACCAGGGATGACCGACGCCGTCGCGCCGCAGGACCAGCCTGCCTCCCCTTCGGCCCCATCGCTTTCAGCAGGCGCCCGCGCGCGGGCCATCCTCGGCGGCTCGGCCGGCAATCTGGTCGAATGGTACGACTGGTTCGCCTACGCCGCCTTCACCCTCTATTTCGCGCCGCACTTCTTCCCCAAGGGCGACCAGACCGTGCAGCTCTTGCAGGCGGCGGCGGTGTTCTTCTTAGGATTCGTGGCGCGCCCTGTCGGCGCCTGGCTGATGGGCCACTACGCCGACCGGGCCGGACGGCGCGCGGCTCTGTCGGTTTCCGTCTCGCTGATGTGCGCCGGCGCCCTGATCATCGCCCTGACGCCGGACTTCAAGACCATCGGCCTGTTCGCGCCGGCCGTGCTGCTGGTCGCCCGCGTGCTGCAGGGCCTGTCGGTCGGCGGCGAGTACGGGGCCAGCGCAACCTATATGAGCGAGATGGCCGGCAAGCGGCATCGCGGCTTCTGGTCCAGCTTCCACTACGTGACCCTGATCGCCGGCCAGCTGATCGCGCTGGCGGTGCTGATCGTGCTGCAACGGACCCTGGCCAAGGAAGACCTGGCCGACTGGGGCTGGCGCATCCCGTTCGTGATCGGCGCGGCCCTGGCCGTGGTGGTGTTCTGGATCCGGCGCGGCCTGGACGAGAGCGTCTCGTTCAAGACCGCCGACAAGCCGGCCGAACGCATCGGCGCGGCCCAGCGCAATCTCGCCCTGCTGTTCTTTGGCCTCACCCTGGCGGCCGGCGGCTGGATCCTGGCCAGGCCCGGCCTCGTGCCGCAGGTGCTGGCGGGCGTGTTCCTGGTCGGCTTCTTCGCCACCCTGATCGCGCCGCTGATGCGCCGCCACCCGCGCGAGACCCTGATGATCATGGGCCTGACCGCCGGCGGCTCGCTGACCTTCTACGTCTACACCACCTACATGCAGAAGTTCCTGGTCAACACGGCCGGGTTCGACAAGGCCCAGGCCTCGGAGATCAGCGCCATCAGCATGATCGTCTTCATGCTGCTGCAGCCGCTGGCCGGCTGGCTGTCGGACCGGCTGGGCCGCAAGCCGATGCTGATCGCCGCCTTCGCCGGCGGAGCCCTGACCATCTGGCCGATCATGAGCGGCATCGCCGCCACCGACTCCGTGCCCGTGGCCCTGTCGCTGATCGTCGCCGGCATGACCTTCCAGTCGGCCTACACCGCCATCAGCGCCGTGGTGAAGGCCGAGCTGTTCCCCGCCCATGTCCGCGCCCTGGGCGTGGCCCTGCCCTACGCCGTCGCCAACGTGCTGTTCGGCGGCACGGCGGAGATGGTCGCCCTGGCCTTCAAGCACGCCCGCATCGAGAGCGGCTTCTACCTCTATGTGGCCGCGATCATGACCGTGGGCCTGGTGGTCTCGATCCTGCTGCGTGACACCGCAAGACATAGTCTCATCGCCGAGGATTGACCCCGGCGCTCGCCCCGATATCCCCTGTCGTCGACTCCCGTTTCCCCAACAGCGTTGCCCATGCCGATTCTCGACATCCTGGCCCTCAGCCTCTTCGTCTTCGCCTGGCTGTTCTACGAGCCGCTGCTGCGGCGACTGGGACAGGGCAAGAACCTGATCAACACCGACATGACGGTGATCCGCCGCCGGTGGATGACCGAGATGGCGGTGCGCGAGGTCGCCCTGCTGGACGGCCAGCTCCTGGGCCACGCCATCAACTCGGCCAGCTTCTTCGCCTCGTCGAACCTGATCCTGATCGCGGCGGCGGCCGGGGTGCTGTTCGGCGGCGACGCGGCGCTCAAAAGCGTCGAGGGCCTGCAGGTGCTGGAAAAGACCGCGCCCTGGATGTTCCAGGTCAAGCTCGGCCTGGTGCTGTTCACCCTGGCGAGGGGCTTGCTCGACTTCATCTGGGCGCTGCGCCAGATGAACTACTGCCTGGCCGCGATCGGCGCGACGCCGATGTGGGCGCCGCCCAGCGTGCTGGCCGAATACGCCGAGGCCGCCGGCGGCATCCTCAACCCGGCCCTGTCGGCCTTCAACGCCGGGGTGCGCGGCTACTACTTCGCCCTGGCGGCGGCGGCCTGGCTCTTGGGCCCCTACGCCTTCCTGGCGGCCAGCCTGGGAGCCCTGGTGCTGCTGGTCTGGCGCCAGCGCCGCAGCCGCGCCTCGGTGGCGGTGCGCAAGGTCCGCCAGATCCTCGAGCGCCAGCCGGTGGTGCACGGCCCGCACATGCGGGGCCTGGCGGGCGATCCGCCGGAGGATCGGATCTAAGGCTGGGGAACCTCCCTACTCCTCCCCCGTAAAACGGGGGAGGTGGCGCGGTGCGGATACGCGCCGTGACGGAGGGGGCGACCGCCGGCACTGAGCCCAGTCTCGCCCCCTCCACCACTTCGTGGTCCTCCTCCCCCGTTTCACGGGGGAGGAGAAAGATGCTCCCCCTCTGGGGGAGCTGTCGGCGAAGCCGACTGAGGGGGTCTTTCTTACAGCCCCAGTTCCGCCCGGGACTTCTTCGTCAGCTTGGCCGCGATCAGCGCGTGGGCCGTCTTCAGCCAGTCGGCGACCTCGGCGTCGTCGAACGAGCCCAGGTCCTCCAGCTTCACCCACTTGGCGCGAGCCAGATACGGCGCGGCGATCGCCCGCCCCGTCTCGGTCAGCACCTCGTAGGCGACGTCCGAGACCTTGAACGACGCGCCGCCGCCGTGGGTGACGCCGGTCCCGATGACGGCGAACATCTTGCCGCCGACCTTGTAGACCTGGTCGTCGCCCCACTGGACGGTCATGGTCGCCGCAGGCAGCGCCATGGCCGCCTTGTGGAAGGCCTCGGGGCTCATCAGGCCTCGACGCCCACGCCGATCGGGCAGGTCACGCCGGTGCCGCCGATGCCGCAATAGCCGCCCGGGTTCTTGGCCAGGTACTGCTGGTGGTAGTCCTCGGCGAAGTAGAACGGACCGGCGGCGGCGATCTCGGTGGTGATCGCGCCCAGGCCCTTGGCCGACAGGGCCTGCTGGTAGGCTTCCTCGGAGGCCACGGCCGCGGCGGCCTGGGCGTCGTTGGTCGGATAGATGCCCGAGCGGTACTGGGTGCCGATATCGCCGCCCTGGCGCATGCCCTGGGTCGGGTCGTGGTTTTCCCAGAAGGTCTTCAGCAGGGTCTCGTAGGTGACGGCCTTGGGGTCGAACACCACCAGCACCACCTCGGTGTGACCGGTGCGGCCGCTGCACACTTCCTCGTAGGTCGGGTTCGGGGTGATGCCCGCGGCGTAGCCGGCGGCGGTCACATAGACGCCCGGGACCTGCCAGAACACCCGCTCGACGCCCCAGAAGCAGCCCATGGCGAACACCGCCGTCTCCAGGCCGTCCGGATAGGGGCCCTTCAGCGGGTGGCCGTTGATGAAGTGGACGTCGGCGGTCGGGATGGCGGCCTCGCGACCCGGCAGGGCGGTGTCGACGGTCGGCATCTCGAGGAGCTTCTTGAACAGCATGGGACGGGGCCTTTCGGAGGCGGGAGTTTCTTGAGGCCCGATATAAGTCGTCGCAGGCCCGTTTTCACCCCGTAACGGCGCTTGCTACGAGTCGCTGCCTGAGTATATTGCGCCCCTTCCCGCGCCGGGGGTCTCAACCACCCCCGACTCGAAGTGCGCTGGTGAGGTGGCCGAGTGGTTGAAGGCGCACGCCTGGAACGCGTGTATAGGGGAAACTCTATCGAGGGTTCGAATCCCTCTCTCACCGCCACCGCTCCAATTAACGTGTTGTATCTTATGAGAAATATGGCGCCTCTTATGTTGGGCCCCATTTGAGGCCCCACTTTGTAGAGGCCCTAGGCCACCTCATCTCCGAAATTTTCTCTAGGCGCGATTTCGACGATCTCGGCCTGAAACAGTTCCACAGAAAGTCGGTGCTCCCTCGGTTCCATCAACGATACCGGCCCGGAAAGTCACCGCATAAACCAAGCCTTCCAGCCATCGATCTGGCGGCGCGGTGAAAATTGACAATGTTTTCGACAGCTTGATCGAAATGTGCGGGCATTTTGCGACCCCGCATAAGCGGTTGTCGACGCGGCCCGGCCGGCGATGTTAACTAGCTGTCCACGCTTCCAGAGCGAATCAAGCGCATCGAGGTGGGTTGAGAGGTCAAGGCTAGTGAGCGCAGCGACGGACAAATTGCCCTACATGCGCTCGATCTCGCCCTTCCGTTATCCGGGCGGAAAGGCGTTTCTCTACAAATACCTCCACGGACGTGTTGGCGCCCTACCCGAAGGGGCCAAATATTATGCTGAACCATTCTGCGGGGGCGCGGGATCAGCAGTCATTCTCCTGAAGCTCGATGCTGTCGACGAGATCCATCTCAACGATGCCGATCCCAAGGTGTTTTCGGCGTGGCAAGCCATTCTTGAGAATACCGAAAGGTTCGCCCAGGCAATCCGCGACACACCTGTCGATCTCGATACTTGGCATGCTTTTAGAAAGGTCGTCGAGGGAAGCAACGAGCCCAGCTTTGAGCTTGGATTCGCGACCTTCTTTTTGAACCGAACCAGTCGTTCTGGCATCGTGATCGGCGCAGGCCCGATCGGAGGCTACGACCAAAAAGGCAACTGGAAAATCGACGCACGCTTCAACCGGGAGGCATTGGTGGAGCGCGTACTCTGGCTTGGCTCCGTCAAGGACCGCATCAAGCTCACCCAAGAAGACGCTCTTACATTTCTGTCTAAATCCACGAAGCGTTTGGATATTGAAAAAACGCTATTCTTCGTGGATCCACCCTATGTAACTGCGGGCGGCCGGCTGTATCTTAATGCAATGAACGAGGCAAAGCACATCGCGCTGAGCGACCTTCTGCAAGACGGAACGCTTCCGCATTGGGTACTGACGTACGACGATCATCCGTTGATACGCGAGCTATACAGCGACCGGCCTATCGCGGATCTTTCTGTAACTTACAGTCTACAGAAAAAACGAAAAGAACAAGAAGTATTAATCAACGATCAAGCTGCTTGCGCGTAGACTATAAAGTCGCCCAACCACTTGGTTAGATCGTCAAGACGATCACTATTGTCAATTGACGTTCCCTGCGCAGCGAGTAGCGCTCCCTGCCAGGCTCGGGCTGGGAGCCGTAAGCGATCCAGAATACCCATGTGAAATTGATTTTGAGAATGCCAGAAGGCGTCGTCTAGCACCCTATAGGGGATAAGAGTGAAGTATAGACGGTTTCCCGTCATGTGGTCCTGCATATATGCTTGATGAAACGTATTAGCGTGATCTCTTACGGGCTTTGAAGGCCAATTCTTACCGCTCGCCGTCTGCCCGAAGAAAAAGGCGGAAGGCGGCGGCAAAGCCTCGGCTGTCCATGCGATAACGTCAACGCCGCCGTCTTTCTCCTGAGGGGAAACGTACTGGCCCGGCGGGTTTCGAACAGTAAAGCCCCCACCTGCGGCAACAGCTCTCGATAGCAACTCGACGATAGTCTCCCGGCTTTGTCGCGGCCAGCCGACGCTGAAGGCAGGCCCGGTCGAATAGCCCGCGAGGCCAAGCGTGGCGACGATCTGGAAAATATCATTGCGCAGACGGACCAACAGCTCCTCCGTTGGCGGGGTCCGTAGTATCGCCGATCCCGTAACATGGGAGGTAATCAGGCAAATCAGGTAAAACGCGAACTGCGGTCGATCCCAGTCAACGTTTATGTTGAGCTCTTCGCCGCCTTGCGAGAGTTCGAACGGGTAAACCGCGCCCAGGCTGCGTTGCCGAAGAACGACCTCGTTCTCTAGCCGCTCGATCAATTGCTCACGCTGGCGATCGCGCTCGGCGATATTGTCCTCGGCGGTCTCCTGCAATTCTAGGAGCGAACCTAGCAAAGCATCAATCCGAGCAACTCCGTACTCGTCAAAAAGCGCTGAAAGCTCAAGCCAATCGACAAGATCGTCGACGTCCAACGCCAATGTCGGCGGATCAACTGGACTGGCCATTGATCAGGACGGCGCCAGGCCGGCCATAGCGGCATCGATATTCAATTTCACGATATTGGCGCGCTTAACTGCCGACTCTGCGATCTTTTGCAGTTCCGGCTGGGATGACGGATCGAAACCTTCGAGGTTCTTGACCGCGTGAGCCAACTCGGCGTTGGCGTTGATTAGGTGTTTCTGGAAGCGGACATCTACAGGCGTCGCCTCGATCACCGCTTCGTCCAAACTGTTGCGTTCGGCGAGAATGCTGATGGCCGCCGGAGAGCCCAGAACCTCCTGCAAACGCCGCAAATCGGGATTTTGACTCTTAACCGCAGGCTCGAGATCGCGCCCTTTTGATCCGTAAAGCCACAGGAGGAGGTTACGCAATTCGGCGAACTTTGCCTGCGGTACGGGCTCGCGATCAGGATCGTTGAGCCGGTCGGGTCGCTCCATTCCCAGATAGCTTGTGAACTCTTCGTATCCGAGCCCGGTGTAAAGATGCGAGAAACTAAATGATTTCTTCTTCCGATCGGCGATGTCGTAGAGGTCGTTGCGTTCAGCCTGGTCGAGGACGTACAGCGCGGCGACCATGCGGTGCATGGTCATGTGCTGATCCCCCATCCTGGACGCGATCTGTTGAAGCGAAAGATGAGGCTGGCCTGCATCCCTCTTCGCGTGCTCGTCGTCCAACCATCGGGCTGCGAACCGCGCCTTCGCGAATGCGTCCCACGATTGAGGTCCGTTTATGTGCTTGAAGCCGATGAGGTCCCGAGCATCGTCCTCGCTGGCCACGCGATACGCAAGGATCGCATCGAGTGTTGCGCGTTGTGCCGCCTCCATCGGAGGTGTCGAAATGCGGGCAAGTTTCGCCAACTCTGGATCGCGTAGCGCCTTCACGGCGGCGAGGCGCCGATTGCCTTCGAGGACCGCAAGACGCCCATTTCGTTCGATGACGATGATCGGCTCGATGTTGATATAGCCGCTGGTCGATATGGACTGAATGAGCTCAGACAAATCCGCTGAGGCTGCAAGCATGGAGATCACGGCGCTGTCGCCCGACCCAGCAGGTTGTTTGTCAGGTGTGAAGCGGGGGTTGTTCACGTCAAAATCGAGGAGTTCAACCGATACCTTCTCCGCCTGACCGATAGGTGGAAACGGGTGGTTACCATCGGCCATCTGAAGCCCTCATACATGGTTGACGCAGAGTTTTGGCTTAGCCAGCCTCCCCGCAAGTCGCTGGGTCCTTTGGACTTAGGAAGATTCCGAGTCAATCCTAAGGCCGGAAGGCGGGGCAGGCCAGGCCTTTTGGCTTGGTTGCTTAACCTCACGCCGTCGGCCGTCGCTTGGTTCCGTGCTTTCATTTCACGCTACGCTGCCACGACCAAGATCAATAGCCGCTGCGTGAGCTAAGCAAAGCCGCCAGGCCTCGGATAAATCCTCTCGCGAACATCGGATCCGCTCGCCCATGGTTCGAGCCGGCTTCAGAATTGTAAGTAAATGCTGCTCAAGTACGTGCGCATCGTGAAAGCTATGGCAGTTCCTTTTTGCGAAGACATGCCATCTCTGATTTAGAATTTCGAAGGGTATATGCTTGTTTATCTGTCGAAGCCTGAGCGAGACGTTCTTAGCGCGCCCAATCTTCCAGACGTCGCTGCTCCCAAATCGAAGGACGTACATGGCAGCTGGGGCCTCGGCGTCGTAGCTGATAACGGCGGTGTAGCTGCTAGGAGGCGGGCCGGTCGTGGGCCCTTCCATGGGCGGTCCCGCCGCCGCCCCGTGATTCCGCGCACCATGCCTTCGCGCAGTTATGAGCGCGCGGGCACCGTCAACTGTCAGTAACTCACTCCATCCCGCCTCCGATAGCGCCCAGGTGCCGTGTTCGGGGTTCAAGAGCCCCCCGGCCACAAGTTCCAACCGAGCAAAGCGAATTTCCTTGGCGAAACGAGTTTCTCCGGAAGGTTGGACCGCAGTCACGTCTGAGGGGCGCGCCAAGTTTAAGCTGATCAGCAACTCAGCAATACGTCCCGACGGTAGGCTGCCTCCTGACATTCGCAGCACATCCAATATCGAGACCATATAGAGCAATCGCGACGAGATTTCGCGAGCCAACCGCTCCCCCTCTACGTTTCAAATAGCCTTTCCGTGCAAACCGACCAATCAGACGTTCCTTTTAATGAACTGATCTATACAGTCCCTTGCAGACTTTGCGCTGTCATAGTTCGGTATCACAGTGCCATGAGCCCCAAGATTAAGGTAAGATAGATGTGATTTCTTAAATTCTTTAAGTATTTTCTTGTCGTCGATCGATAGCTTTACCTTTTGGCTCATCGAAAGGTTCAGGGCACCTTCCAAATCCAGCGAGTTTCCGTCGGCGTTGGCGTCGTTTTCGTGAATTATGTGCTTCAGCACAGCTTCAACGATATTTCGGAGTAAGAACGTGCCGGCGGCAGGGTACTTTTTGCAGTTAAGAGTTTTGGCCTCTGTCATCAATTGCTGGACGAGGGCGTTGGAAATCTTGGGCTCGTAAGTGAATAGTGATCCGTTTGCGGGCTTGGCGGTCGGTCCGGAATTGGCACCGCTACCCGAGGAGTCAGCGCTATTGCCTTCTCCGCCGCCAGAAGCTCCTTCACCTCCAGGGGTGGACGCTTCATCGGCGCCCCCGCCAGCAGAGCTACCGCCACCACCGGAGCTGCTACCCGAGTCGCCGCTGGTCGGCTCGCCATCGCCGTTTGCATCCTGATCGTCATAAAGTGGGGCGGTAGTGGCGTCGAAATCAGCGAAGACTTTCTCGTAAGAGGCGGTCGCTCCAAGCCCGGCCTGCGGGCTGACCACAAGCTTACGGATCAGGTGCTGGAACTTCTTCTTGGCTGCGGCATCTGTGAAAATTACCTTCAGGCGAACCTTGTCGTAAGAAATGCCGATTTTTGCTTTGTGACCCTTGGATTGTAGAAAGCGTATAGGAGGGTTAAATTGAACAGAGGGGCTCAGCAATGCAGCTTTTTCCTCCTCGCTCCACTTTAATCCGAGAGCTTGGAGGTAAACCTCGTACTCAATGATTAGATCTATTATTTCGCTTCTATTTTTATCAAAAGCGAGGGCGATATCGTCGAGACTTTTTCCATGCGCCTTCTCGTCATAAACCGCTTTACGGCTTCCGAGGTACCCCCACTTAGACTTGTCCCCATTGCCGAAATGCGCGCTGGCCATGATGGACAACAACGCGTCTCGGTCAGGTGCAACGCTACAATCAACAAATCTCAGCGATGATTTTAGCTCCGCCGACACTTTAGGGACGCGGGACTTGTACTCTTGCGGCGCTGGGATGAGGCCAGACAAAACCTTATACGCGGCGATACGAGTGTTACCCTCAACAACTACATATCCACGCCCAGATTGGACAACATAAGGACGTTCGGCACCGATGTTCTTGCCCTCAGTCGCGATCTTTTTAATGAAATCGCCTAGGCCTTCATGGTCGAACAGATACTTGACGATAGCGTCCTGAGAGGTCAGCGGCACCTGCGTGACGATACGTGGGTTGCGATCATCAAGCGTGATGGCGCTCAGCCTAAGCCGCTCATACTTGAAGTTAGAAAACATGGCGTCCCTATCCGCGAACCCGAATTGAAGCATGGCAATAAGCGATGGATCAACCCTGGCGCGGGCCTCGTCGGAGCCACGGCCATCGCGCGAACTGCATGACTTCGGGAGTGCCCCATGGCTTCAGAGGGAGCCAGGGTGTTGGAGGGACCGTATGGGAGAGCATCAGGATGATCTTCTACATCCCTAGCTGTATAAGGCACCGGCGTGGCCGCTTCGCAGGCGTGGCCTCTCGCAAGCACGTGGCTAGCTTGTCGCGGTTCTGAGCCACGATCAGCGCCCCATCGCGACCGTCCTGCCACCTCTGAGCATCAGCAGTTTGCAACAGTCGTTCGCCAGCCGCCCAGAGATCCCGCCGCAGCACATGCGCTGCCGTCTTTTCCGGCCATGCCCAATCGGCCGGCGCGGCATTGATGATCACGACCTGTAGACTCGCACATAGGATCACGCCAGCGACGACGCCGACAGCCGCCGCCTGAACCAAGCGCAAGTTCTGCAAGCTGGCCAGCCGTGCGCGATCAATCCATCCATCGAGATCGCGAGTGGAGCGCTGAAGCGCCTCCTGAGCCTGATGAACCGCAGCGCGGTCCTGCCGCCTGGCCTCGTCGCCCGCCGCCGCGATCTGCCGCGCGAGATCTGCCGGGCTCTGGGCAAAGGCAGGACTGGTCATCACCTTGCCGAGCCGTCCCACCGCCACCGACACACCCTTGGCGATCTCGCCCAGCGTCTCGCTGTAGTCGGGCGCCGACGCGCGCTCGGCGGCCAGTCCGGCCATGGCAACATTCAGCAACGCCACCTCTCGCCGCAGCGCCTCGAACGCCGCCGCTGCATCGGCCGACTCGGCCGGCCCAACATCCTGCTCCATCGCCTTTCCTCCTAGATGCCAAGCCCGCGTCCTCGACCCAGACCGAGGTATTGCGACAAGCCCTGCCCGACGCTTCGCCCCAGGTCGGAAGGCAGACCAAGCTCCGCCCGTCGCCCGCGTAGTAGCGACTCCACCTGCGGATCGCGTTCCAGGCTCTTGGCCATCGTGCCCATGCGCTCCTTGATCTGGCGGGCGCCGGCCATGTCGCCATCGCGGTGCAAGGCGGTGCGCTGCCGCTCCAGGCCCTGCCAGCGCTGGACGAACCGATCGGCCCGCAGGCTCGGATCGGACCGAACCTCCGCCTCAAGCTGGAGGACGCGGATCGCCCGCTGCGTCCGTCCCGACGCCGCCTCGCCAGCTAGACCGGGCTCACGGACATAGGCCCGCTCCAGATCCTTGGCCGCGTGCGGGCCGATCTTTCCCATGGCGTCGCGCGCCTCTTCCAGCGCCCGCCGCTGGTGAGGCAGCACCGGCAAGCCGCGGTCGTTCATGCGCATGACGTCGGCCGCGGCGCGGGCGTGACGCTCGATCGCGCGGTTCTGGTTGAACTGGCCGACTTCCCGTGCCGGCGCCGCCGGCTGACGCGCAGGGCTCGCCGGCCTGAAACCATCGAACATCCCGCGCCCGCGTTGCGGCGGTTCCTTCGCCTGTATCGACGCCGGCACACGGATGTCGCGCCGCTCGGCGAAGTCGCTGGCCATGTCCTTGGCCCGCTCGCGCGAGAGGACGCGGGTCAGCTTGGCGAGATCCTCGAACTCGTCGCGGCCATAGTGGATCTGCACGCTGTCGCGATGGCGCGAGAGGGCGACATAGGCGCCGTGGCGATCCATTCCCGGCGTCGCCAGCACATGGGCGCGATCGACCGTGACGCCCTGGCTCTTGTGAATGGTGGCCGCGTAGCCGTGATCGACCTGGGCGTAGTCCTTCAGGTCGAAGACGACCGATCGGCCCGCATCGAGCCGCACGGTCATCTGGGTGGACGAGACCTGCTCGATCTCGCCGAGCATGCCGTTCTTCACGCCCAGCCCGCGATCGTTCTTCAGGAACATCAGCCGATCGCCCGTCGCGAATTCACGCTCGCCGCGCTCGGCCTTCACCATCACGTCCTCGCCCAAGGCGCCGGCCTGGCGCAGGCGTTCGCGGGCCGTCAGGTTCAGCTCGCGCACCTCGTCATTGGTGCGGGTGAGGATGATCCGGCTCTTGTCCGGCTCGGCCACGCGCTCACGGCCCCAGCGCTCGACCAGATCCTCGCGCGCCTGGTCGCGGGTCTCGGCGGCGTGGACCATGCCGCGCGCCTCATAAGCCGCTAGGGCCTCGCTGGTCCGGCCGGTGGCCAGATGCCGCGTGGCGTCGCGCTGCCAGTCCTCATGCTGCCGCCGAACCTGAGTGATCTCAACATGGGAATGGCGCTCAGCGATCGACCGGAATGCCGCGCCGGCTTCGATGGCCTGGAGCTGCTCGGGATCGCCGACTAGCACCACCTTCGCCCCGGCCTTCTCGGCGGCCGACAGCAATCGCTCCATCTGCCGCGAGCCGACCATACCGGCCTCGTCGATCACCAGCACATCGCGGGCGTCGATCAACTCGCGGTCTTTCGCCCATTGATGTTCAAGGCTGGCGATGGTGCGCGAGGCGATGCCGGACCCGCCCTCCAGGTTCTCGGCGGCGATGCCAGATAGCGCCAGGCCCTGGACGCGATAGCCGGCGTCCTCCCACGCCTCGCGGGCGACGCCCAGTAGCGCCGACTTGCCCGTACCCGCATAGCCGACGACGACGCCAAGATCGCGACTATCCGTGACGTGCTCGAACGCCGCCTTCTGCTCCCCGGAAAGAACCAGACCGCGCTGCGCGGCGCGCCCCAGTGCGCGGCGCTGCCCAAGTTCATTGACGCCATGCGCCCGGCGCTCCGCCATCACTTCGCTGGCGCGATGCAGTCGGTCCTCCACCGCGATCATCTCGCGGCTGGTGAAGCGGTCCTGACCGCGCCCGTCCTGGCCCAGCGCCACGATCTCGGGTGAGGCCTGCACTGCGCTCATCGCCCGGTCGAACTGCTCCTTGCCGTCCGAATGTCGGTGGATGAACTTCGCCAGGTCGTAGCGCGTGAATGTCGCCTGTTGGTGGGTGATGGCATCCAACGCGATGCGCGGATCGGCGATGATCTTCTCGCCGTTCTCGCGGGCGATGCGGTGATGATCTTCAAGTCGCTCGGTCTCGACGCCTTCACCGGCCATGCGTCCGGCTGCCGGGCCGATCTTGTGCTGCGGCTCCAGGTCGATGCCTTGGTCTTCCAGGCTGCGGTGATCGATCCGCGCGTCAATGTCGAGCTGAGCCAGCCGCTCGTTGACGTGATCGGCCCAGGCCTCCCGCCAGTGCTCGACCAACTCGGTGCGGTTCCAGTCGCGGACCTTGGCACCGAAGCCCTCCTCGCCAACTTCGCGCATCGACAACATGACGTGGGCGTGGGGCTTGGGCAGGCCATCGGGGCCGATGTCCCAATGCACATTGAGATCGGCGACCATGCCGCGATCGACCATCTCGCGCTGGACGAAGTCGCGAGCCAACGCGACGCCCTGCGCCTGGTCCATCTCGCGGGGAATGGCGAACTCAACCTCACGCGAGAGCTGGGCGTCCTTGCGCTTTTCGCCGGCTTCGACGGCGTTCCACAGCGTGGCCCGGTCGGAAAGCTGCTCGGGCGCGCCGTCCGGCAGCAAGATCTCGGAATGGACGACACCGCTCTTGTTGGTGAAGTCGTGGTCTCGATCGAGCCGCTCGTCGTGCAGCCGGCCGGCGGAGCGATAGGCGGCCGAGGCCACCGCGCTGGCTCCGGTGGCGCGGCTGATGACTTTGACGCTGAAGTGGTAGATCGCCATGGCGACAGACCACTTACTATCCTGAGCGCACGTCGGCACGACGTATAAGCGCGCCCTCCCAAGAAAGAATCTCGGGAGGGACCGGCCCGTCCCAGTGTGTTCCGGCGACCTTACAGCATTCCCGAACGTCTTGTTTTACGCTTGCCGCATCACCCAAACCCGGAGACTTGGGATGCGCAAACCACGAGACTTCAACGCCGAACTGAAGAGTCTCGAAGACAAGGCCAAGACCCTGAAGGATCGTAAGGTTCGGCAGCTTGGCGAGCTGGTGATCGCCACGGGCGCCGACGCCCTCGACATCGAGACCCTGACGGGCGGGCTTCTCGATTTGGCCGACGCCGGGAACGCCGCTCGCAAGGAAGGCTGGAGAAAGCGCGGCGCTGCGTTCTTTCGCGGCGGGTCGAGCACCCCTGCGCCTAGCGCTGGCGGCGACCAATGACGCCGAGCGCCGGGCCAAGGCCGCGCGCCATCGCCTGGAAGCGCGGCGAGCCCGCATGGACACGCGGGCTTGGGTGGTGAAGCGGCGTGAGCGCACCCGCCATCTGATCGAGCTGGGCGGCCTGGTGCAAAAGGCCGGCCTCGTCGAGCTGACCCGCGACGACCGCGCCGCGCTCTACGGTTCGTTTCTAACCCTGGCGGCCATGCTCAAAGCCGACGACGCTGAGCACACCCTGGCGCTCTGGCAGCGTGGCGGAAAGCGGGCGTTCGAGGCCGAAGCCTCCGACATACGCTCGTCTCCCACGGCCTAGCAGAGCGCCTACGAAGCGGACTCGTCGGCCATCGCCCGAACGAGGTCGAGAACCTGGCGACGGACGCGGCCCCGGCCGATCTTCGGAAACATCTCGGCCAGTTCCATGCCTTCGGGAGTGTTGAGGAAGTCGGTGACGATCCGATCAGCGGCGGCGCCGACGTCATCGCTTTCGTTGGTCACCGGGTCCGCCAGGCCGTCGAAAAAGAACGACACCGGGACCTGGAGCGTCTTGGCGATCTCATAGAGCTTGCTGGCGCTGACGCGATTGGCGCCACGCTCGTACTTCTGCACCTGCTGGAAGGTCAGGCCCAACGCGTCAGCAAGGTGCTCCTGGCTCATGTTCAGCATCTTGCGGCGCATGCGAACGCGACCGCCGACGTGGAGATCAACGAGATTGGGTGTGCGGGCTTCAGTCGTATCGGTCACGAAAGTCTCCATGCGGCGGATAGGCGGCAGGCCGCTGATCCAGGAATGTGCTTGTGAGCGCAGAGACGCTCGCAAGCGTGGCTTTTCAAGGTCGTTCTCCACTCGCGCTAGTCGCGTGTAGATTCGACGTGTCCGGACCAATCGGCGATGCTGAGGGATGTCCAAATACGATCCCCTATCGGGTCATCTGCGTCGCCAGCGTCAAGACGAACTCGAACTGACCTTCGCCGAGATCGAGCGCATCCTCGGCGCCATGCTTCCCAAGAGCGCCGCCCGGCAACAGTGGTGGGCCAACACCACCGATCCCTACACGAGCCAAGTGCAACGTAAGGCCTGGGGTGACGCCGGCTATGACGCCTTTCTCATCGCTGGCAAGGACCGTGTCCGCTTCAGGCGCGTGCGCTGATGGGGCCGCCTGGGGCTATCCGGTCGACTACCGAGCGCGCGGCCACCGACCACCTTCGCTTGGAGACAAGACGCCCTGGATCGCTTGGTGGAACAAGGGCTGGACGGGCTGGCGCGCGTCAAGGGGACGCCCTGCGGGCGTCTCGCGGAGCGACGGCGAAGCCGCCCTTGACCCGCACCATCCCGTCCGGCAGAGGCTCTCCAAGCGCTCCAGGGCGAGCACCGACCGTTCCGGTCCTGGCTCCCGCAGGATGGGGTGGGCAAGGCGGTTGCCGAAAGAGGCGCGGCTAACGTTTGCAAACGGGCGCCCCGCAGTTCGGACAGCGCGCGTTGCGCAGTTCCTCCATCGTCGCCTTGAAGAGGTCATAGCCGTCGCCCTGCTGGTGAACCATGACGCGCAGCGCTACTTCCAGCTTGGCGGCGACGCCGTGCATGTCGTTGGCGCGGACAGCGGGAAGAGCCTCCAGCCATGTCTCACGCTGCCCGAACAGCGGCTCAAGCTGCTTGTCGATGGCGTCCATCTCTTCGGAGGGCAGCAACTCCCCGCGCTCCTCGGGCGTCATGCGCTCCCACCGCTTCTGCCGGACCAAGATGGTCTCCAGGTCTGACCAGCGCAGACCGAGACGGTCGATTTCAGCGTCAAGCGCCATCCACTCGGCGCAGCGCGCTACGGCCGGGTCTGGTACTGCGCCGCCGCTCGCGCTCGCGACGACAGGCGCGGCGCTGGCGGCGCCGATCACGACACGCCGCGATACGGCGAATGGCCCCTTGTCGTCAGACATCGGGATGCTCCGCTTCAGAGGGTTTGGAGAGCGGGCGGACGCGCTCGATCAGATCGACCGTGCGCGAGATCTCATAGAGCGCGTCGGCCAAGTGGGCCTGGACGTCGGCGATGGAGAGGCCGAGGTGGCGCGCGATCAGCGCGTAGTCGAGCGCTTTGATATGATTGAGGAGGAAGACGTCTCGCGCTTCTCGGCGAAGGCGCAAGACCGCGTAGGACATGACCTGCTGAGTGTTATGCGGATCGAAGATTCGACCGCGCCAGAGTCCAAGATGTCGCCAGCGCCACCATTGGCTGGCGACAAGCGGCCAAGGCAGGTGGAGACGGGCCATCACGCTATGCACTCTCGACAAGCATCCGCCCTGGCGGCCTCAACGACGGCGTCAATGAGCGCGCGGACAGTCGTGCAGGCCTCCACCCAACAGACCGACACAATGGCCTCCGGCGACATCTCCGAGATGGCGTGGACCTTGTAGTAAGGGCTCAGAAGCGCGGCCAATTCGGGGAGCTTGGCGGGAGCGGCGGTGAAGCCGGCGCGCCTCGCGAACCGGAGCGCCTTGACCAGATCGTGCCTGAGATAGACGCGGTTCCAGTCGTCGCTGATCCCTCGGTCGAGCAGGTACGCCTTCAGCGCCAGTTCGATAGCGATGGCCAGGAAGTAGCGGGCGCCTTCGTGGTGTCGCGTCAGCATCGCCTCGGCGCCTTGGTGGAAGCCAGCGGCGTTACGGCGAAACGGCGCCGCAAGAGTGCGGTCGGCGCCGTCCCGTCGTCGCGAGACGCGGCGGGTCACTTTCCACCGGAGAAGGCGGCGAGGTCGCGGACGGCGCGGGTGATCAAGCCGTGCGCTTCGGGGTGGTCTTCCACGAAGATCAGGCGCGCCGCCACCGACAGGTTGGCGATGACGGCCTCGACGCTCTTCGCTGGCTTCGGCCGCATCGCCTTGAGGAGGGCGTGTCCCTCGACTTCCAGCACATCAAGCCGAGCATCAATCTCAGCGAGCCTGGCGCCTTCGGGGATTTTGGCCCGTTCGGCTGGCGAGAGCTTGTACCAACTGCGGTTGGTCATCAGCCAGCCTTCGAGCGCGCCCCATTCGAGTTGAAGGCAGCGCTGTTCGGCGTCTATCGCGAGCCAGCGAGTGCAGAGGGTCACTGCCGGGTCGGCGTTGCCAGGAACAGGACCCTGATTGATGAAGGGGGCTGCGGAGCCACCGGAGAGGACGCTGCGCCTTGATAGCTGGCGCGCGCGCACGTCCGCACTCTCCGCCTTGTGGCGCGAGTCCATGGCCTGAACCTTTGTGTTCACGTAAGAACACTGTCGTACCACGCATCGAAACGCCGAAGCAACATAAAATGTTCTCTTCGGAACTAAAAGTGTTCAAATATGCTGATCACCGCTTCGCAGGTCAGGGCCGCCCGAGCCCTTCTGGAATGGTCCCAGCCTCAACTAGCTGAAGCTGCTGGGCTGTCGATGATGAGCATCCGCCGTATGGAGGGGCCATCCGGCCCCGGCCAGCGATCGGCTGGCAATGTGGAAGCGGTGAGAAAGGCTTTGGACGAGGCCGGAGTTATATTCATTCCGGAGGACGACGGTGCGGGTCCGGGCGTTCGCCTGAAAAAATAGCCCAGCTAGTCCGGGGTTCAGAACGAAAATGGCGGCGCCCAAGCGCAGCCAGCGTCATGGAGGTACGGTCTCACCTTCGCTAGAGGCGCCTAGAGCCTGTCTTTCTTTCCCAGAGTACGATCTGGCCCCGCGAGGCCTTGCCGCCAGCGGCGAGCAATCCAATTCTGGCCCATCGAATGCCTTCAGATCCCAGTCTGTGGAGCTTTAACGATGGCCGACCTCGACCGCATCGTCCGTCTGAAGACCGTGCTGGCGCGCACGGGGCTTAGCCGATCGACACTTTATCGGAAGATCGGCGAGGGCACCTTTCCTCGCCAGGTCCCGATCAGTGTTCACGGTGCGGGATGGCACGAGTCCGCGATCAATCGCTGGATCGCCGATCCGGCGAATTACCGGCCCGACATCGGCTAGCCCTGGCGCAAGGCCACGACCTTCCCGCTCTTTGGAGTAGAGCAGTAACCAGCCCACGCTTCCATCAGCTTACGGCGCTTTTCGAACAGGTCGCCGCGCCGGTAGGCGGCCTCCGCCTTGTTGGCGATTGTGTGAGCTAGGGCCATCTCGCAAACCTCGTGCGAAAAGCCCGTCGTTTCCGACGCCCAATCGCGGAACGTGGACCGGAAGCCATGCACGGTGATGTCGCTTTTCATTCTCCGCAGCAGCATCGCCATGGCCATGGAGGACAACGCTGACGCCGACGTCGCGCCTGGGAAAACATGACCGACCGCCCCAGCCTCAAGTCGCTCAGCGATGATTTCCATCGCGCGGCCTGAGAGTGGAACGCGATGTTCGCGGCCGGCCTTCATGCGATCGGCTGGTACCGTCCAGATCTCCTTTTGGAGATCGATCTCATCCCAAGTCGCGCCCAGCACTTCACCCGATCTCGCGCCAGTTAGAATCAAGAACTCCAAGGCACGGGCTGCTACCGCACTGCGCGTGCGGAGATTGGCCATAAACTCGGGCATGAGGTCGTAGGGCAATGCCGCATGGTGCCCGCGCCTCAAGCGCTGCCGTTTGGGTAGGAGCTGGTTCAAATGGCCCCGCCACCGCGCCGGGTTCTCACCAGTGCGCAATCCTTTGGCCTTCGCCGCATCCAAGACATTTTCTATCCGCCCCCGTAGGCGCTCGGCCGTCTCGGGCGTGCGTGTCCACAGCGGTTGAAGAACGTCCAGGACGTCCTGGGTGGTGATGTCGTTGACCGGGCGCTCGCGGATCGGCGCAGCGTACTTGGTGAGCGTCATCTTCCATTGTGCGGCGTGTTTGGCGTTGCGCCACGAAGGCTGCATGGCTTCCACATACGCGTCGGCGCAGGCGCCAAAGGTCTGGACCTTGTCATCCCTGGCGCGCTCGGCCTTGGGATCGGCGCCTGCCGCCAGCATCGCGCGTAAAGTTGCCGCTTCAGTGCGAGCGTCTGCCAGGGAAAGATCGCGGCGGCCTCCAAGGCCTAGTTCCACGCGCTTACCGGCTCGCGTGTACATGAAGACCCACCGCCGACGACCGCTTTCATCGATCGACAAATAGAGGCCGCCGCCGTCGGAGTGGCGGCCTGGCTTGCTGAGCTTTGCGGCTTGAATCGCGGTCAGTTTGTGAAGTGAACGTCCCATGCCAAGCCTCCAGCTTAGTTTGGCCCACTTTTCAAAAGCCGCTCGGTCCCACTTCCGGCGACCCCGGCCTGTCCTTCCGGCGAAATTCGCCGACTCTCATTTTCGGCCCCACTTCGGGTCCCACTTTCGGTCCCATTTTGTACTCAGGATCGGGTGGGTAGCTGACGGACAGAGTGACACGGGAGCGAAAATTAATCTATTAGAATCAACGCAATAGTGGGTCTCTATGGGATGCTGTGATGCGGTATGGGAATACTGATTTGGCGGACTCTCTCACCGCCACTACTTTCTCCTGAAACGCCCAAAGCAAGACGACCGCGCGCCCGGCTGGACGGCGATCGTTCGGGTTTCGCATAGTCCAGGGCTGTCAAACCCGCCTTCGCGGGGATGCACGGTGAAAATCCAAGCCCCCGCAGGCAGGCCGCGCCGCTAGCGGTCGCAGCGCTTCAGACAGTCCTCTCCGGCCGCGAGACTGCGGTTGTCGTTGTAGTCGGTGTTGCGCCGGCACTGCCGCCTGCAGTCTTCCCGCTGCTCGTAGCGGCTCGGAGACGATTGGGTCGCCCCCTTGTTGTCCGAGCACAGGCCTAGCATGCAGGCAAACAAGAGCGCCCCCACCGCGGTCCCGCCGACGATGGCGGTGTCACGCTCCTGCGATCGGGAAAGCGTATAGAAATTCGACGCATACGACCATCCGGTCCGATAGTCGGAGGTTCTCCATTCCAGCTGCCTGGCGTTGGTGTCCACGTTGATGACAGTCACCAGGATCTTCTTGCCGTCGGCTCGATAGTGGAGCTGGCGGCCGATCAGGGCCGGCGTCAGCAATCCGTCATCGACGACATTGCATCCCATGCAGCCCTGCCTGGCCAGCGCCGGCGGCGCCGACAGGCTTAGGACGAGGCAAGCCGAAACGAGAACGGCCACGATCCTGTTGAACAAAAACCCGACGCCAAGGACCTCATTCGCGTCCGCATCCCGCAGGCCCAAAGACCACGTCTTCATCACAGCTCCCCCCAAGCCATGGCGAAATGTTGGGGCGCCGCAATTTGCGACGCAACTTAAAATTGATCATTTCCTCAACTTCCCCATATCCGGCGATCCATGGAGAGCCTGGAGGCCCTGATCGCCGAGGTGAAGGCGCGGGTGGGCAAATAAACCCTTCTCCCCTTGCGGGAGAAGGTGGCGGCGAAGCCGACGGATGAGGGGTCGAAAGCCCTATCCGAAAGTTCTGAGAGACCCCTCACCCGACCTCCTTCGGAGGCCACCCTCTCCCGCAAGGGGAGAGGGATCAGAGGCATATCGCCCGCTCCACCCCGATCCCGTCGAGAAAATCCGGGTCGTGGCTCACCACCAGCAGCGCCCCGTCATAGCCCGCCAGCGCCGCCTCGACGGCAGCCACCGAGTCGAGGTCCAGGTGGTTGGTCGGCTCGTCGAGGATCAGCAGTTGCGGCGGCGTCGGCCCCGCCAGCACGCACGCCAGCGCCGCGCGCAGGCGCTCGCCGCCGCTTAAAGATCCGGCCAGACGGTCGGCGGCGCTGTTGCGGAACAGGAAGCGGGCGAGCGCGGCCTGGGCGGCGTTGCGGTCGGCGGACGGGTGCAGGCGCTGGAAGGCTTCGCGCAGGGTCTCGTCCGGACGCAGGATGGCCAGCGACTGGTCGAGCATCACCGCCGGGACGCCGCGCGTCACCGTCCCGGCCGTCGGCGCCAGCACCCCGGCCGCCAGGTTCAGCAGGGTCGACTTGCCCGCGCCATTGGGGCCGCGCACCGCCACACGCTCGGGACCGGCCAGTCGCAGGTTCACCCCTTCCAGCACCGGCGGCCGGCCGGGCCAGGCGAAGGCGACGTCCTCCATCGACAGCACCAGCCGTCCCGCCGGCAGGCCGGTCGGCGGCAAATCAAAGCCGAGCGTCCGCGCGCGCTCGACCCGCTTTTCGGCCGTCTCCACAGCCGCGCGGGCGCCGGACTGCAACCGCTCGGCCAAGCGGCGTTCCTTGCCGCCGGTGTTCTCCGCCCGCTCGGCCCGGGCGCCGAGCAGGATCTTGGGCTCGCTGCCCTTGGCGGCGAAGCGCTTGCCGGCGGCGTCGCGGCGGGCCTTGCGCTCCAGCGCGGCCTGGGCTTCGCGGGCGGCGCGGCGCTCGTCGCGCTCGGCGCTGTCCAGCGCCCGGCCGGCGGCCTCCACCTCGGCCGCCTTGCGCTCGGCATAGAGGTCGTAGCCGCCGCCGTAGCTGGCAGCGCCCAGGCTGGAGATCTCGACGATGCGGTCCATGCCGCGCAGCAAGGCGCGGTCGTGGCTGGCGACGATCGCCCCGCCCTTCCAGCGGTCGAGCACCTGCGCCACAAGCTCCCGGGCCTCGACGTCGAGATGGTTGGTCGGCTCGTCCAGCAGGATCAGGTCGGGCGCGGCCAGCAACAGGGCGGCAAGGCCCGCGCGGGTCTGCTGGCCGCCGCTGAGCGCGCCGGCGGGCCGGTCGGGGTCGAGGCCGATCAGCCCCACCTCCGCCAGGGCCTCGTCCAGCCGCGCCGGCAGGGTCCAGTTGGCCTCGGCGAAGTCGGCGTCGTCGCCCTGGCCGGCCTCGATGCGCGACAGCCGCCGCCAGGCCTCGCCGACGCCCAGGCGGTCAGCCAGGATCGCGTCCGGCGCAAGGTCCGGCGTCTGGTCGAGCACGCCGAGGGTTCCGGCGCGGGCGATGGTCCCGGCCAGGGGCGCACGCGCGCCGGCGACCAGCGCCAGCAGGCTCGACTTGCCCGCGCCGTTGCGACCGACCAGGCCGACGCGCTCGGCGCCGACCGACAGGTTCAGGTTTTCGAAGAGAACGCGGCCGTCAGGCGTGGCGGCGGAAACGGAGTCCAGTGTGATGAAGGCGGGCATGGGAAACCACGAACAGGGAAACGGGAAGGACGAAGCGGTCTTCCGTCGGGCTGATCATGGCGGCCTCCATCAGGGGTGGAGCCGGGCTTCTACGCCCGCCAACCGGGTTCGGCAAGCAGGGCCCCGAATGGGAGCTTCCCGTCAGCAGATCCCGTCGCGCAGGCGCGGCTGCGCGGCGCGGCCGGCGCGATAGGCGCCGCAACGGGCTTGCCTGCGGGCCTCCTCGGCGAAGGGCGGCGGGGGCGGCGGCAGGCCGCGGGGCACGAACCTGGCTGGCGGCAGGGCGGGACGGCCCACGGGTCCCATCCGCGGCGACGGCGCCTTGGCGGCCAGGCTACCCCAGCAGCGGTCCTTCTCCTCGTCGGTCAGGTGCTCGCTGCTCAGGCCCTTGCAGGCCCGGTGGTAGCGGCCCCAGCGGAAATCCGGATTGCCTTCCGTCAGCTTCCAGCGATCGATGTCCTTGCGGTCGAGGCGCCAGGCGGGATCGATCGCGGGCGCGGCGGGTCCGGGTGGACCGGCCGACGGCGCGCCCTCTCCTTCCGGGGCGGTGGACGCGACACCGTCTGGATTGGCCCGAGGTTCGGAAGCCCTGGCGGCTGAAGAGGACGAGGCCCTGGCCGCCCGCTTCGGCGCCGGCGGCGGCTCTTCCTCTTCCGTGCGGTCGAGCTCGACTAGCATGGCCGGCGGCTCCACCGGCGTCGGCGTGCGCTCGACCAGCGACAGCAGGCCGATCAGCAGCAGGTTGGCCGCCAGGCCCGCCGGGGCCGCGACCGCCCATCGTCCGACCGCGCGTCGCCCCCGCCCCATCGCCCGCCACCGAAGATTGCTCTGACGGCGAATGCTCGCGCTTCGATGGCGTCCGAAATTCGACCGCGCGGCGCCCGCTTTGCGCCCTCCGACACGCCTCCTGCTGACATCTGATGTCAGCAGGACTGGCAGCAGGATGGCTGCGGCGTTTGTTCGCATGTTGTTCTTGTGTTAATGCCGCGCCAGCGCCCTACATATAGCCGCTGCGCCGCGCCTCGCGCGTGGCTCCCAATCCGACCTCGAGCGTTCCGGACACCATGGCCGAGCAACTGAACTTCATCCGCGTCCGCGGCGCCCGCGAGCACAATCTCAAGGACGTCAGCGTCGACATTCCGCGCGGCGAGCTGGTCGTGCTGACCGGCCTGTCGGGCTCGGGCAAGAGCTCGCTGGCCTTCGACACCATCTACGCCGAGGGTCAGCGGCGGTATGTGGAGTCGTTGTCGGCCTATGCCCGCCAGTTCCTGGAGCTGATGAGCAAGCCGGACGTCGACCTGATCGAGGGCCTGTCCCCGGCCATCTCGATCGAGCAGAAGACGACGTCCAGGAACCCGCGCTCGACCGTCGGCACGGTGACCGAGATCCACGACTACATGCGCCTGCTGTGGGCGCGGGTCGGGGTGCCCTATTCGCCGGCCACCGGCCTGCCGATCGAGAGCCAGACCATCAGCCAGATGGTCGACAAGATCACCGTCCTGCCCGAAGGCACGCGCCTCTATCTGCTGGCCCCCGTCGTGCGCGACCGCAAGGGCGAGTACCGCAAGGAAATCGCCGAGTGGCAGAAGGCCGGCTTCCAGCGGCTGAAGATCGACGGCGAGTACTATCCGATCGAGGACGCCCCGGTCCTCGACAAGAAGTTCAAGCACGACATCGACGTGGTCGTGGACCGCGTGGTGACCAAGGCCGGCATGGAGCAGCGCCTGGCCGACTCCCTCGAACAGGCCCTGCGCCTGGCCGACGGCCTGGCCGTGGCCGAATGGGCGACGATCGACGAAGGCGAGAAGGAGCCCAAGCGCATCCTGTTCTCCGAGCGCTTCGCCTGCCCGGTCAGCGGCTTCACCATCGCCGAGATCGAGCCGCGGCTGTTCTCGTTCAACAACCCGGCCGGCGCCTGCCCCACCTGCGACGGCCTGGGCGCGAAGCTGGCCTTCGACGCCGACCTGATCATCCCGGACAAGGACAAGACCCTGCACAAGGGCGCGGTCGCGCCCTGGGCCAAGGGTCCCTCGCCGCTCTATACCCAGACCCTGCAGGCCCTGGCGCGCCACTACGGCTTCTCGATGGACGAGCCCTGGTACAAGCTGCCGGAAAAGGCCCGGACCGTGGTGCTGAACGGCTCCAAGGGCGAGAAGATCAAGTTCACCTACGACGACAACGCCCGCAAGTACGAGGTCGACAAGCCCTTCGAGGGCGTGCTGCCGAACCTGGAGCGCCGCTGGCGCGAGACCGACAGCAGCTGGGTGCGTGAGGAACTGGGCCGCTACCAGTCCGACACCCCCTGCGAGGCCTGCGGCGGCAAGCGCCTGAAGCCCGAGGCCCTGGCCGTCAAGGTGCACGGCCTCGACATCGCCGCCGTCTCGAACCTGGCCATCCGTCCGGCCCGCGACTGGTTCACGGCCCTGGAAGGCCACCTCTCCGACAAGCAGCTGGAGATCGCCCGCCGGATCCTGAAGGAGATCAACGATCGCCTGCGGTTCCTGGTCGACGTCGGCCTCGACTATCTCAACCTGTCGCGCGGCTCGGGCACGCTGTCGGGCGGCGAGAGCCAGCGCATCCGCCTGGCCAGCCAGATCGGCAGCGGCCTGACGGGCGTGCTCTACGTGCTCGACGAGCCGTCGATCGGCCTGCACCAGCGCGACAACACCCGCCTGCTGCAATCGCTGCAGGGCCTGCGCGACCTGGGCAACTCGGTGCTGGTCGTCGAGCACGACGAGGAGGCCATCCTCACCGCCGACTACGTGATCGACATGGGTCCGGCCGCCGGCGTCCACGGCGGCGAGATCGTCGCCGAGGGCAAGCCGGCCGAGATCATGGCCAACCCGGCCAGCGTCACCGGCCAGTACCTGACCGGCGCCCGCGAGATCGCCGTGCCGGAAGAGCGTCGCCCGATCAACAAGAAGAAGATGCTCAAGGTCATCGGCGCCAAGGGCAACAATCTGAAGGACGTCACGGGCGAAATCCCGGTCGGCACCTTCACCTGCATCACCGGCGTTTCGGGCGGCGGCAAGTCGACCTTCACGATCGAGACCCTCTACAAGGCCGCCGCGCGCCGGCTGAACAACGCCAGCGACGCCCCGGCGACGCACGAGCGGATCGAGGGCCTGGAGAACTTCGACAAGGTCATCGACATCGATCAATCGCCCATCGGCCGCACCCCGCGCTCGAACCCGGCGACCTATACCGGCGCCTTCGGCCCGATCCGCGACTGGTTCGCCCAGCTGCCGGAGAGCAAGGCGCGCGGCTATGGCCCGGGGCGCTTCAGCTTCAACGTCAAGGGCGGCCGCTGCGAGGCCTGCCAGGGCGACGGCGTCATCAAGATCGAGATGCACTTCCTGCCCGACGTCTACGTCACCTGCGATATCTGCAAGGGCAAGCGCTACAACCGCGAGACCCTGGACGTGCTGTTCAAGGGCAAGACCATCGCCGACGTGCTGGACATGACGGTCGAGGAGGCCGCCGACTTCTTCAAGGCCGTGCCGCCGATCCGCGACAAGATGGAGACCCTCAAACGGGTGGGCCTCAGCTACATCAAGGTGGGCCAGCAGGCGACGACCCTGTCGGGCGGCGAGGCGCAACGCGTGAAGCTGTCCAAGGAGCTGTCCAAGCGCGCCACCGGCCGCACGCTCTACATCCTCGACGAGCCGACCACCGGCCTGCACTTCGAGGACACCAAGAAGCTGCTCGAGGTGCTGCACGAGCTGGTCGACCAGGGCAACACGGTGGTCGTCATCGAGCATAACCTCGACGTGGTGAAGACCGCCGACTGGCTGCTGGACTTTGGTCCCGAAGGCGGCGACGGCGGCGGCCAGATCGTCGCCGTGGGCTCGCCCCAGGACGTGGCCAAGGTCGAGGCCAGCTGGACCGGCAAGTACCTCAAGGAGCTGCTCGACCGCCACGAGGAGCGCCGCCTGGCGCGGGTGGGCGAGCTGAAGAAGACCAAGCGCGCCTGATCGGGGCGATCGCTTGCAACAAGAAAGGGCGGCGGGTTTCCCCGCCGCCCTTTTTCATGCCGGTGTCCCTGGCGGGATCAGACGTCGAACGGCCCGGTGGGCGCGGTCGGCGCCGGCCTGGCCGCCGGTTCGGCGATCTCGCGGTAGATGAACGCCGACGGGGCGTAGATCGTCACGCTGGTCAGCACCGTGATCAGGCCGCCGACGGCCAGGCTGAGCACGCCGGTCGGGGTGAGCAGGGTCTCGAGCGTCAGCTTCTGCGACTGCATCAGGTCGTTGAGGGTTTCGAGGTTGAAACCGCTGAGCGCCCCGCCCAGCAGGGTGATGATCAGGAACAGCAGCAGATAGACGACGACCGCCAGGATGGTGGCCACGAAATAGGCCCCGAACATCGGCCAGAAGCGTCCCTTGGTCAGGGCGAACGAGCCGAAGACGTTGATCTTGCCCTGGGTGAAGGTCAGCACGTTGGCCAGCGACAGGCGCACGCCGAGGAAGATCAGCAGGGCGATCGAGGCCGGCACGATCAGCAGGCCGACCAGCGCGGCCACCGGCGGCGCGAGCGCGCCCAGGATGACCAGGATGATCGTCACCGCCACCAGCAGGACCAGATAGGCCGCGAACAGCACCAGGCCCAGCAGGATGGAGACGCCGGCCTGGCGCAGCTCGTCGGCGCCGAACCGCAGATAGGCGCGCTGGGCGTCGGCCGGGCGCAGCACCGCGCGATAGATCGCCGCCAGCAGCACGGAATAGAAGGCGATGCTGTAGACCAGCGAGAACAGAGCGAACGGACCCAGCTTGGCCATGGCCTGCAGGGCTTCGGTCGGGTCGGTGGAATTGTTCTGGCTGAGCGTGGTGAACGCTTCGAGCTGGGGACCGAACAGGCCGATGATGGTCACCGACACGATCGCCGAGACGACGGTCGCGATCAGGACCCAGACCCCGACGGTCTTGAGGTGCTCCCGCACCAGGACGAAGCCCGAGATAGCCGCGTCCGTCGCCGAAAAGGTCTTCATCTTGGTCTTGCTCGTCCTGTGCGATGTGTCGCAGGCAGGAACGCGTAACAAGCTTCGTCGGCCAGGGACAGAGCCCGGGCTTCAAATATCCGGGTGCAGCTGGCGATAGGCGCGGGCCGGGCCGGCGGTCAGGATCACTGTCTGGACAGTGAACATCAGCGGCGCGATCAGCACGTTGGTCAGCAGGCCCAGCAGCACGAACAGCTTGGACCCGCCGCCGACCAGGGCGATGACGCCGGTCAGCAGCCCGCCGACCAGCGAGAAGACGATCGGCGTCAGCACGAAGGCCATGAACAGGTTCAGCACGAACATGCCCAGCAGGCCCCAGAAGTGGCCGTGGGTCAGCACCCAGGCCTCGCGCAGGTTGATCCTGCCCTCGGCGAAGGTCTGGGGCGACAGCAGCGACAGGCGCACGCCCACCCACATCGACAGGCCGATGACGCCCAGGCCGCCGAGGAAGGCGATCCAGGCGGCGATGCTCCGCGCGCCGGCCCCGGCCACGGTGGCGGTCAGCAGGGTCACCAGGCCGCTGGGAATGGCAGTGACGAACAGGGCCGCGGCCCAGGTGATCAGGGCCACCACGAACAGCCGGACCTCGTCGGCGCCCAGGCGCAGATAGGCGCCGCGGTGCTGCTCGGGATGCAGCACCGAGCGCAGGATGGCGCTGGCCAGCACCGCGCAGATGGCGGCCGCCAGCAGGATCAGCAGGGCCATGGCCCCGCCCAGGTGCGCGATCAGGTCGAGCACTTCCTTGGGGTCGGCGGTGAAGTGGGTCTGGGCCAGGTCGCGCCGCACCTCCTCGCCGAAGGCGACGGCCAGCAGCACCCACAGCAGGATCAGGGCGGCCCAGTAGAAACCGCCCCAGGCCAGCAGCGAGGCGGGGTGGCGGCGCATGGTGCGCGGCCCTTCGAGAGCAGCGGCGATGGGCGACAGGGCGATCATGGTCAGGCTTCCGGCCGCTCGGCGACGGCCAAGTTCGGGCCGTGTCTGTAGACGTGGACGCACGCCGCCGTCCAGGCCGGCGCGACGCAGAAATAGTAGAGACCCACGGCCGCGGCCTGCAACGCCAGGGCCGCGGGACCGTCGAGGGTGGTGCGCCCGCCGACGGCGATCAGCACGCTGGGCAGGTAGAAGACGAGGCCGAGCGCCACCAGCAGGCCGGCGCGGCCCTTGGTCAGGTCGAAGGCGCTGAGCACCTGCAGGCGTCCGGCGGCGATGCTGGCGGCCGGGGCCAGCGACAGCCGCGCGGCCAGCCAGGCCAGGACCGCCAGGCTGGCCAGCGGCGCCAGGCTGGCGGCGAAGGCGGCCAGGGGTCCGGACAGGGCCGCGCGCCAGGCCTCGGACGAGGTGGCGTCGAAGCCCGGCGCGGCGGCGCGGGCGACGCCCAGGGCCACGGCCCCGACCACCACCAGCAGCACGGCGGTCACCACCAGGAAGAACAGGGCGAGCAGCAGCTGCACGCCGGCCATCAGCGCCTCTTCGCGACCCCAGCGCAGACCGGCCAGGCCCGCGGGACGGTCGAAGGCGGCGCGATAGAGCGCGCCATAGGCCAGGGCGGCGGCGAGGAAGTCGGCCAGCAGCACCCAGCCCCCGCCGGCATAGCGGCCGGCCAGCCCGATCAGGCAGGCCAGGGCCAGGGCGGCCCAGGTGCGCGGCGTCAGGCGGGTCACGCCGGTGACCCCGGCCCGCGCCGTCGCGCCGATCGCGATCGATGCCTCGCCCATTTCGCTCCCAAGCCCTTCAGCCGCGGGCAGTCTAGCCCGCGCCGCCTCATCAGACGACGAGTCGGCGCGGACGTGGCGCGGATTTTACGCCGGCGTGGCCTGGGGGTCGCTGTCGACCGGCGGCTCTGGGGGAGCGGGCGGCGCGGCCTGTGCGGCGGCCGTCGCGGTCAGCTGCTGATAGGCGCTGGCCCACGGCGCGATATAGATGGTCAGCACCACCGACTGGGCGAGCGCCAGGATCGGCGCGGCCACGACCAGCAACGGCCAGAACCGGTGCAGGAACTCATCCGGTCCGGCGATCTTGGCCAACTCGCCCCAGGACCCGGCGAGGGCCAGGGCGAGGCCGATGAACACGACCAGGCCCACGACGATCTCCAGGGCCATGACCAGCAGCGTGGCCAGCAGCCCCATGCCCAGCAGGCGCAACGACGAGCCCTTGGTCAGGGACCAGGACTCGAACAGCACCAGGCGCCGGCCGGCGAAGGTCATCGGCCAGGCCATGGACAGGCGCAGCAGCGCCCAGAGGATGACGACCAGCCCGCCGATCACCGTCAGGATTCCGAGCGCGACGCCGGCGACCTTGCCGGCCGCGAAATAGGTCAGGAAGCCGACGAGCACGCCCACGATCACCGCGACGAAGTAGGCGATGTACCAGCCGATGAGGGCGATCACCGTCAGCAGCAGCATCCAGCCCTCGCCGGCCCCGACCCGCAGGTAGAAGCAGCGCCGGGCCTGCGGCTCCAGCACCGCCCGGAAGATGGCGGCCGCCACCAGGGTCTGGGCGAGGACCTGCAGGATGAAGGTGCCGAAGTTGGCCAGCATCATGCGCGCCTGCACGGCCATGACCTGCGCGAAGGCGTCGGGGTCCTGGGCGGCGACGTTCTCGTTCAGCTTGCTCATGTTCACGATGTCGCCGATCAGCGGGATATAGAGCCCGATCAGCGGCGCGATCATCAGCACCAGCAGCGCCACGCCCCATACCGCCACCGACGCGGGTTCGCGCCCCAGCAGGTTCCAGCCGGATATGGCCGCCGTCGTCGCGGAAAACCTCTTCGCCACCCCAAATCCCCCAAATCGAAAGACACGCTCGGAGGTGGAGCTTACACGGCGGTTCCGTCTTGGCGAGGGCGGAGGTATGAGGGCGGCCATGACCACCTCCCCCATTCACGTGATCGGCGGCGGCCTCGCCGGTTCCGAGGCCGCCTGGCAGATCGCCCAGGCCGGCGTTCCTGTCGTCCTGCACGAGATGCGCCGTGACGACTCCACCGGCAAAGTCACCACCGACGCCCACCAGACAGACGGTCTGGCCGAGATGGTGTGCTCCAACTCGTTCCGCTCGGACGACTGGCAGTTCAATGCCGTGGGCCTGCTGCACGCCGAGATGCGGCGCTGCGATTCCATCATCATGTCGGCGGCCGACCAGCACCAGGTGCCGGCCGGCGGCGCCCTGGCGGTCGATCGCGACGGCTTCTCGGAAGAAGTCACCCGCCGCCTGGAAGCCCATCCGCTGGTCACCATCGTCCGCGAGGAGATCGCCGGCCTGCCGCCGGAAGCCTGGGACAGCGTCATCGTCGCCACCGGCCCGCTGACCTCGCCGGCCCTGGCCCAGGCGGTGCTCGACCTGTCGGGCGAAGGCCAACTGTCGTTCTTCGACGCCATCGCGCCGATCATCCACCTCGAATCCATCGACATGGACAAGGCCTGGCGCCAGTCGCGCTACGACAAGGAAGGCCCCGGCGGCGACGCGGCCGCCTACATCAACTGCCCCATGAACAAGGAGCAGTACGAAGCCTTCATCGACGCCCTGCTCGAAGGCCCCAAGGCCGAGTTCAAGGAGTGGGAGCACGTCCCCTATTTCGACGGCTGCCTGCCGATCGAGGTGATGGCCGAGCGCGGCCGCGAGACCCTGCGCCACGGCCCGATGAAGCCGGTCGGCCTGACCAACCCGCGCGACCCGACCGTGAAGTCCTACGCCATCGTCCAGCTGCGCCAGGACAACGCCCTTGGCACGCTGTGGAACATGGTCGGCTTCCAGACCAAGCTGAAGCACGGCGTCCAGGCCGAGACCTTCCGCATGATCCCGGGCCTGGAGAACGCCCAGTTCGCCCGCCTGGGCGGCCTGCACCGCAACACCTTCATCAATTCGCCCAAGCTGCTGGACAAGGGCCTGCGCCTGAAGGTGCAGCCGCGCCTGCGCTTCGCCGGCCAGGTCACCGGCGTCGAGGGCTATGTCGAGAGCGCCGCCATCGGCCTGCTGGCCGGCCGCTTCGCCGCCGCCGAGCGCCAGGGCCGGACCCTCGAGGCCCCGCCGTCGACGACGGCGCTGGGCGCCCTGGTCGAGCACATCACCGGCGGCCACCTGGAAGGCGGCCAGGAAGGCTCCCGCGGCGGCTCGTTCCAGCCGATGAACATCAACTACGGCCTGCTGCCGCCGCTCGACACGCCCAAGGTCGACGAGGACGGCAAGAAGATCCCGCTGAAGGAACGCGGCCGCGCCAAGAAGCGGCTGATGAGCCTGCGGGCGCTGAAGGACCTGGAGGCCTGGCTGACGGCGGGCTAGCGCCGCCCCCGACTTGAATAAAACGGCGTCCGCCCCGTCCAAGGCGGACGCGCGCGGCCGTGTGACCTTGGCGTTCCCGGCCGCGCCTCGTCGCGGCGCCTCTCCGCGAGACCGCCCCATGCACCGCACGCTCATCGCCGCCGTCGCGACCACGGCTCTCCTCACCGCCCCCGCCCTGGCCCCAGCTTTGGCACAGGACGTCGTCTCACCGGCCAAGGAGACGATCCTCGCGCCCTTCGACATCGTGCGCACCCATGTCGAAAGCGTCGGCCCGGACGTGGTCTTCCGCGTGCAGGTGCGGGGCAAGGCCGGCGAGCTGAAGCCCAAGGCCACCGGCCAGTTCGCCGGCAGCGCCGTCTGGAGCTACGTCTGGCCGACCTCGCTGGACAGCGGCGGCGTCGGCTTCGACGGCGGCCAGGGGATCCTGGCCCTGGCGGTGACCTTCCATCCCGACTTCGACGACGCGGCCTATGGCGGCGTGAACCGCCACGTCTGGCATCCGCACTGGGTGGTGCTGGTTCCCGACGACGCCTGCGGCAAGGGCGCGCTGAAGGTCCGCGACATTCCCGAGGGCGCCAAGCCCAAGGTGCCGGCCACCTGGCCCGGCGTGCCGCTGCTGATCGACAGCCCGAGCTATCCGACCACCCTGGCCACCGACACGGTCGAGGTGAAGGTCCCGGCCGGCGTCATCGGCGCGGTCGAGGGCGTGAAGTTCGACGGCGTGACCTCGGCCCTGAAGGTCAACGCCAACCTGCACGCGCCGCTGCTGTGCATCTCCGACATCTTCGACGTGGCGTCGGGCGACCTCAGCCTGCCGGGCCGCATCGGCCGCTGACCTCGTCGCGGAGCCGGGACCAAGGCGCCGGGCGACCTCCCCGCCTGGCGCCGATCGCGCGCCCGAACACCGGAAAACAGAGCCTCTTTCCGCCCGGGCGCGGCGCTTCGCGCCGGTTCGGATATCGACGGTTTTGTTGCCCGGAAGCTACGCCTCGCCGCATATTTGCCAGGATCGACATCGGCAGGTCGATTTCGATTTGATCCCGACGCCATGTTTCGCCTTAATGACACCGGTAGCTATTTTAATGACACCGGTAGCGGTTAGCGTTACCAACAAGAAACGTGTCACGGGCCAGGCCGCTCAATGAGCCTGCCCGTCGGGAAGAACTGGGAGGGAATATGTTGCAAGTCACCTCGCGGCGGAGCCGCGCCCGCGTGCTGTGCGACCGCGCGTCGCTCGGCGCTCTGACCATCGCCGGCAGCCTGCTGATCACCGGCGCCGCCTTCGCCCAAAACGCACCGGCCGCGCCCCAGGGCGAAGAGACCGCCGTCGAGGAAGTGGTCGTCACCGGCTACCGCGCCGCCCTGCAGAGCGCCCTCAGCGTCAAGCGCAACTCCAACGTGATGGTCGACGCGATCAACGCCGAGGACATCGCCGACTTCCCCGACGCCAACCTCGCCGAGTCGCTGCAACGCCTGCCGGGCGTGTCGATCGACCGCGACAACGGCGAAGGCCGCACCATCACCGTGCGCGGCCTGGGCCCCGACTTCACCCGCGTCCGCCTGAACGGCCTGGAAGCCCTGTCGACCGCCGGCTCGAACGACTCGGGCACCAGCGGCAACCGCACCCGCGGCTTCGACTTCAGCGTCTTCGCCTCGGAACTGTTCAACTCGCTGAAGGTCCAGAAGACCGCCTCGGCCGAGACCGACGAAGGCTCGCTGGGCGCCACGGTCGACCTGCAGACCGGCCGTCCGCTCGACTTCAAGGGCCGCCGCCTGGCCCTGTCGCTGCAGGACGCCTATTACGAAGCCGGCAAGCACCACAATCCGCGCATCGCGGGCCTGGTCTCCGACCGCTGGGACACCAACTGGGGCCAGTTCGGCGCCCTGTTCTCGCTGGCCTACAACGAGCGCAACAGCACCATCGACAGCTACGGCCGCCAGGCCGGCCAGTCGGACTACACCTATCGCGGCGCCACCTTCGCCGGCACCGCCCTGACCACCAACGGCACCTCGATCCTGCAGCGCCAGGGCTTCGCGGCCCCGACCGGCACGGCCTGCAACAACGGCGTCGTGCCCGGCGTCAACGTCACCAACGCCGCGCTGTGCAACGCCCTGCGCGGTTCGGACCCGACGGCCTACGCCCTGATCAACAGCCCGATCGGCGCCCAGCTGACCCGCGCCGGCGGCGTCACCACCACGACCGCCCCGGGCTCGCTGGTCCGCATCCCGGCCCTGCCGACCATCAACCAGCAGGAGCTGGAGCAGGAGCGCCTGGGCATCACCGGCGCCCTGCAATGGCAGCCGACCGACCGCACCAAGATCACCTTCGACGGTGTCTATTCGCGGTTCTACAACAGCTCGACCAACTACCAGATCAGCGCCGTCGGCCTGAACCGCAACAACACCACGGCCAACTACAACGCGGCCGGCGCGTCCACCGCGGTCG
Organism: Caulobacter sp. GW821-FHT09B11; assembly: GCF_059418205.1. Lineage (NCBI taxonomy): Bacteria > Pseudomonadati > Pseudomonadota > Alphaproteobacteria > Caulobacterales > Caulobacteraceae > Caulobacter > Caulobacter sp. GW821-FHT09B11. The sequence goes on from NZ_JBWKPK010000006.1 coordinate 93,800, forward strand.
CCACCAAGCGCGGCCTCTACAACGGCTGCAACTTCAACGCCGGCAGCGACGGCAGCAACGGCACCCTGGTGTCGCAGCCGCTGGACTGCGGCCAGTCGCTGAACGGCGCGACGCCGCTGACGGGCTACAGCTACAGCTACAACCCCAACAACCGCGACCCGTACGAGTACTACAACAACCCGCTGTCGCCGGGTTACATCGCCAGCGCCGACGGCCTGGCCATGCGCGACCTGTTCATCGGCCGCCCCAGCGTCAAGCTGATCGACGCCGCCCTCAGCGAGACCGGCGCCAACGCCAGCTACCTGAAGCTGGGCAGCGTCGACATGCGCTCGGCCGCCGACCAGCAGTACTACACGACCTTCTTCCAGCAGGGCTCGCTGACCCTGGAGCACGAGTTCACCGACAAGCTCCGGATGACCGCGCTGTGGGGCAAGTCGCGCTCGTACAACAAGGGCACCGGCCTGCTGGCCGACTACCTCAAGCTCGACTCGGGCAACGGCACGGCCGGCAACGACTACTTCGTCTATGACGAGCGGGTCGGCGGCTCGATGCCGCTGGTCAACTTCGGCTTCGACGCCACGAACCCCGCCAACTGGGACTTCGTGAAGGGCTATTCGTCGCTGCGGATCTACCGCTCGCTGACCGACAACCGCTATGACGGCACGCGCTTCGACTTCACCTACGACGCCGACGACAACCTGACCGTCAAGTTCGGCGCCACCCGCCGCAAGTACGGGTTCTTCACCTCGCGCACCGGCCGCGCCGGCGGCTCGGCGGGCGAGACCCTGAACCCGTCGTTCAAGGAAGCCGGCAGCTCGGTGGCCGCCACCAGCCGCCTGATCAACTGGGGCCACGGCCTGGACGTGCCGGCCGGCACCACCACCGCCTTCCTCGCGCCCGACCTCGACAAGTTCACGCAGCTGTTCGACTTCAACTGCGAGTGCATCAACAAGTGGGGCGACTGGCGGACCTCGACCCTGTCGAACCCGGCCAACACCTACGGCGTCGACGAGACCGACACCGGCGCCTACGTGCAGTTCGACTACCGCACCCTGGTCTTCGACCGCGAACTTCGCGGCAACGTGGGCACCCGCTACGCCCTGACCGAGGTGGACTCCTACGGCTTCACCAACCTCAATCGTCCGATCTACGGCGAGAACAAGTACTCCGACGTCCTGCCGTCGCTGAACGCCGCCTACGAGGTCGCCGACAACATGCTGCTGCGCTTCGGCGCGGCCAAGGTCATGGCCCGCCCGCTGCTGGCCAACCTGGCGCCCAGCATCACCGCCTTCAGCGCCCCGAACAGCTCGGGCGCCACGACCGGCGGCACGATGACGGTCGGCAATCCCGAGCTGGCGCCGTTCCGCGCCATCAATCTCGACCTGAGCTTCGAATGGTACTTCGGCCAGGGCTCGCTGATCTCGATCGCGGTCTTCGACAAGGACGTCCGCAGCTTCCCGCAGACCGTCGTCAGCTCCTCGACCCTGGCCGACGTGCTGCCGGCCCAGGCGATCGCCGACCTGATCGCCGGCGTCAACGCGGGCACCGGCACCCAGGTGCAGAAGGACGCCCAGATCGCCTACATCAACACCCAGACCTTCGACGTGCGCCAGTATCGCGACGCCCCGGGCGGCTACATCCGCGGCTTCGAGATCGGCTACCAGCAGAACCTGACCTTCCTGCCGTGGTTCCTCGACAAGCTGGGCGTCCAGGCCAACTACACCCACCTGGAATCGGAGCTGGAATACATCATCGATCCGGGCGCGCTGGAGATCCGCAACGCCTCGGGCGTGGTGACCACCGCCGGCCGTCCGCAGGTGGTGGCGCCGGGTCCGTTCACCGGGGCCTCGCCGGACTCGTTCAACGTCACCGTCTATTACGAGACCGACAAGTGGTCGGCGCGCGTCTCCACGGCCTATCGCGCCAAGTACTACACCCAGTACCCGATCGCCTCGGGCAGCTGTAACCCCGGCTACTGCGACTCCCCGCTGGTCAACGACTTCCTGGGCAGCGAGGCGACCACCAACGTCGACGCCTCGTTCAGCTACAAGTTCAGCAAGAACATGTCGCTGAGCCTGGAAGCCCTGAACCTGACCAACGAGACCAGCAACCGCTTCGGCTACGCCGACGATCCGGTGGTCACGCAGTACTCCGCGCCGGGCCGCCAGTTCTTCATGGGCTTCCGGTACGTCTTCTAAGCGCTCTTCTTCCCCGAAAGTGCGACCCTGGGCGGCGCGGGATTTTCCCGCGCCGCCTTTTTCTTTTGGAGGCGGGGATTGGGAAAGAAGCGGAAGCCCTTGAGCAGGATCCGCAGCGCCTCCCAGTGGATCGCCGCCAGCACGCCGACCACCTGCCAGGGATGGCCCAGCATGGCGCCCAGCAGCGCCCGGTCGGTCAGCGGCTCGCGCCGGCCGGTGAAGCTGGCCGCCAGCACCCGGCCCTGGTCGTCATGGACGTCGATTCCCACCCGCACCGCCTCGCGCGGCGGGGCCAGGGTGAAGGCGTAGCGCAGGTCCATCGGCATGAAGGGCGAGACGTAGAAGGTCTTGTCGCAGCCCTGCACCACCACCCCGTCCTCGCGGGCGGTGGCCGGCAGCACGTAGTCGCTGCGCTCGCCGAAGGTGTTGCTGACCGCATAGACCACCGCCGCCAGCCGCTCGTCGGCGTCGTGGTGGAAATAGACCGTCAGCGGGTTGAAGCCGTGGCCCAGCACGCGGGGCATGCATAGGGCCGCGATGCGGCCGCCGGGATGATGCAGGCCGTGCCGGGCCAGCAGCGCCTCGATCTGCGGCTTGACCGGCGCGCGCCGCCGCTCGGCGTGGTCGCGATCGTGATAGCTGAGCAGATTGAGGGCGTTGTGCGAGAAGAGGCGCAGGCGCGCCCCGGCCGCGTCGAGCTCGTCGAGATCGAGCAGCAGCATGAAGATCCGATAGCTCAGCCGATGCCGGCGCGGTCGGGCGCGGTCGTGGACGACGAGGCCGGAATAGAGGGCCGAGCGCAGGGTCATGCGGCCAGCTCCGGCTGCGCTGGCGTCGTCGCGCCCAGGACGATGCGCCCGGACGGGTCGGCGACGGTCCAGGGCCGGCGCACGCCGCCCAGCTGCTCGGCCACGGCCAAACCGGCTTGGAGCCCGTCCTCGTGGAAGCCCGAACCGAAATAGGCCCCGGCGAACCAGGTCCGCCGCGCGCCCTGCAGCGACCACAGGCTCGCCTGCGCCGCCATCGCCGGGCCGTCGAACAGCGGATGCTCGTAGACCTGGTCGTGCAGCACCTGGCCCGGCGCGCGGTCGGGATTGAGCGACAGGAAGAAGGGATCCTGGCCCGGCAGCGGCTGGAGGCGGTTCATCCAGTAGGTGACGCCGCCCACGCCCTCGCCGTCCCTCCCCTCTGCTCTGCGACGCCCAACGTGGTTCCAACTGGCCCAAGCCTTCGCTCGGCGCGGCATCAGGGCCCGGTCGCGGTGCAGCACCGCGCGGTTGCGGCTGTAGCGGAAGGCGCCCAGCAGGGCCGCCTCCTCCGAGGTCGGTTTGGCCAGCATGGCCAGGGCCTGGTCGGCATGGGCGGCGATCACCACCTGGTCGAAGCGCCGGGTCTCGCCGGCGGCGTCCTCGATGGTCACGTGGTCGGGCTGGCGGTCGATCCGCCGCACCGGCCGCGACAGCAGGATCTCGCCGTCGGTGTCGGCCGCGATGGCTGCGACGTAGCGGGCGCTGCCGCCGGCCACGGTGCGCCAGATCGGCCGCTTGTCGATCGGCAGCATCAGGCCGTGATTGTCGAAGAACCGCAGGAAGGCACCGGCGGGGAACTCGCGGATGTCGGCCAGCGAGGTCGACCAGATCGCGGCGGCCTGCGGCAGCAGGTGGTCCTCCTGGAACGCCCGCCCGAACCCCTGCGCGTCGAGATAGTCCACCAGCCGGCAGAAGCCGTCGTCGCGCAGGGCCCGGGCGTCGCGCGCCCCGGCCCGGTAGAAGCGCATGACGTCGAGCAGCATGCGCAGGAAGCGCGGGTTCACCAGGTTGCGTTTCTGGGCCAGCAGGTTGCTGGAGGAATATTCCAGCGCCCCGTCGTCGAGCGAGACGCCGAACGACATGTCGCTATCGACCGTCTCGACGCCCAGGTGCGCGAACAGGGCCGTCAGGTTGGGATAGTTCGGCTCGTTGTAGACGATGAAGCCGGTGTCGACCGCCGCCTCGCCAACCCGCACGGTGTTGGCGTGGCCGCCCAGCCGCTCGTCGGCCTCGTACAGCGTCACCTCGTGGCGCTTCGACAGCAGCCAGGCCGCCGAGAGGCCCGAAATCCCGGAGCCGACGACGGCGATGTGCTGGCGAGAGGACGAACTGGACATCGGTGCTCCTGGGGTGCTCCTGGCAAGGCTCTGCTTGCAGCTACGGAGCAAGGACGATCCCGGACGCATGCATCCGAACATCGATCGCCGCCGTAGCTCCGACCGAAGGTCGCCGGCGGCGGCCGATCGGACGGAGATCCCATGACCGACGCCACGACGAGCGACCCCGCCCTGGCCGCGCCTGACGCCGAAGCAGAGCGCGGGCGGGCCGGCGGCGGCCTGGTCTCGGCCCTGGTGCGCCTGGCCCAGGATGCGCCGGTTCCCGATTTCGTGGCGCGGCTGGCGATCGAGCGGCTGGTGGCCGGCGCCCGGCGCTCGCTGGAGGGCGCCGAACCCGACGCCGGCCGGCGCTTCGCCGAGACCATGGCCGACCGCCCGATCGCCACCCACGTGGAAGACGCCAACGCCCAGCACTACGAACTGCCCGCCGCCTTCTTCGAGGCGGTGCTAGGCCCGCACCTGAAATACTCCAGCGGCTTCTACCCGCCCGGCGCCCGCGAGCTGGCCGAGGGCGAGGTCGCCGCCCTGCGCGAAACCGAGATCCACGCCGACCTGCGCGACGGCCAGTCGGTGCTGGAGCTGGGCTGCGGCTGGGGCTCGCTGTCGCTGTGGATGGCCGAGCGCTTTCCCAACTCGACGATCACGGCGGTGTCGAACTCGGCTTCGCAGAAGGCCTTCATCGACCGCCGCGCCGCCGCCCGAGGCCTCTCGAACCTGACCGTCGTCACCGCCGACATGAACGCCTTCGAGGCCGGGCGGCGGTTCGACCGCGTCGTCTCGGTCGAGATGTTCGAGCACATGAGCAACTGGCGGGCGCTGCTGACCCGGGTGCGGACCTGGCTCGCGCCCGACGGCCTGCTGTTCCTGCACGTCTTCACCCACGTCGCGACGCCCTACCGGTTCGAGACCGACGACCCGGACGACTGGATCGCCCGCTACTTCTTCAGCGGCGGGATCATGCCCAGCCACGACCTGGCGAGGCAGTTCCCCGACCTGTTCGAGGTGGCCATGGACTGGCGCTGGAGCGGCGAGCACTACGCCCGCACCGCCCGGCAATGGCTGGAACGGTTCGACGCCGCCCGCGCGACGATCGATCCGATCCTGGTCGAGGTCTATGGCGACCGGGCCGCCGTCTGGCGGCGGCGCTGGCGGCTGTTCTTCCTGGCCACGGCCGGCCTGTTCGGCCACCGCGGCGGCCGCGACTGGGGCGTCAGCCACTATCGCCTGCGACCTGTCGCCTGACTGCTTGGCCCGATCCCCAATCCGAGGAAACACCATGCTTCGCTACGCCGCCGGATACCTGGCGACCGCCGTCGTCTTTCTGGCCCTCGACGCCATCTGGCTGACCCAGATGGCCGAGCGCCTCTACCGCCCGCACATCGGCGCCCTGATGGCCGACAAGCCCAGCCTCGCACCGGCCGTCGCCTTCTACCTGATCTACATAGCCGCCGTGCTGGGCCTGGCGATCATCCCGGCCCTGCGGCCAGGCGGCGGCTGGACGCGGCTGCTGACAAGCGCGGCCCTGTTCGGTTTCGCCGCCTACGCCACCTACGACCTGACCAACCAGGCGACGCTGAAGACCTGGTCGACGGTCGTCACCTTGGCCGACATGGCCTGGGGGGCGTTCGTGACCACCGCGGCGGCCTGCGCGGGCTATTTCGTCGCCAGTCGGCTTGGCGGACGCTAGCCGTTGCCAGTCTCGCGGACCCGTGCGACCGTCCGTCGCAGATTCAGGCGCCAGGGGACCCTCGGTTGGACGCAGACACAAGCCGCGCCTTGCTTTCGCGGGCCCTCGCGCGTGTCGCCAATCGCGACCATGACGCCCTTAAATACGTCTATCGGCACACCTCGGCGAAACTGCTGGGCGTCGTCCTCCGTATCTTGAACGATCGCGAGGAGTCCGAGGACGTGTTGCAGGACGTGTATCTGACGGTGTGGAACAAGGCCGACCGGTTCGATCCGGAGAAAGCCAGCCCCATCACCTGGCTGGTCAGCCTGGCCCGCAACCGCGCCATCGACAAGCTGCGCGCGCGGGGGACCCGGGTGATGACCGGCGTCGAGGAAGCCGAGGCCCTGCCCGACGCCGCGCCGCTGGCCTCGGTCCGGGTCGAGGCCGACGAGGACCGCCGCCGCCTCGACGGCTGCCTGGACCAGCTCGACCCCAAGCATTCGGGCGCCGTGCGCAAGGCGTTCTTCGAGGGCCTGACCTATGACGCCCTGGCCCAGGCGGTGGGCGTGCCGCTGGGCACGATGAAAAGCTGGATCCGGCGCAGCCTGATCAGCCTGCGGGCCTGTCTCGAAGCATGACCGACGCGACCGACATCCCGCCCGATGGCGAAGAGCGTCCCCTGGCCGGGGAGTACGTGCTGGGCGTGCTGGACGCGGACGAACGCGTAGAGGCCGAGCGCCGCATCGTCGCCGAACCGGCCTTCGCCCGCTCCGTGGCCTGGTGGGAGGAGCGCCTGACGCTGCTGGCCGCCGACATTCCCTCGGCGACGCCCTCCGAGGGCCTGTGGCCGCGCATCCAGAACCTGATCGTCGAGCCGCTGAAGCCCTCGGCCTGGAACAGCGTGGGCCTGTGGCGCGGCGTGGCCGCCGGCGCCCTGGCCCTGGCGGCCGCCAGCGTCGTCATCGCCGTGCTGCCGCGCCCGGCCGCGCCGCCGATCGTCGCGCCGGCTCCGGCCAAGCCGCAGGCGGCCGAGGTGGCGCTGATCGCCGATCCGACCAGCAACAAGCCGATGGTGGTCGCCACCCTCGACCACGCCACCGACCAGGTGATGCTGACGCCGATGGGCATGAAGATGCCCGAAGGTCGCGACGCCGAGCTGTGGATCATCCCCGAGGGCCAGAAGGCGATCTCGCTGGGCGTGATTCCGACCGACGCGCCCAAGCGCATCCCGATGCCCGAAGGCCTGCGCGGCGCGGGAACCTACACCGCCCTGCTGGCCGTCACCGACGAGCCGATCGGCGGCTCGCCGACGGGCGTCGCCACGGGCTCGGTTCGCGCGGCGGGCAAGTTCCTGAGAGGGTAAACCGGGAGCCTTCCCCGGCCGCACGCGTTCGCCCCGGTCATGAGCACCATCGCAGACCGGCTGCCTGACTGGCTGAACGACTCCGTCTGGCTGATCGCCTGGGCGCCCCCCTGGATCATCAGCCTCGTGGTGATCGCCCTCGCCGTCGTGCTGGCCTGGACGGTCCACGCCGTGGCCGTGGGGGTCGTGCGCCACTCGCTGTCGAAGCGCGACGCCTTCTGGCAGGCGCTGATCGCCCGCACCCGTCGGCCCACCCGCATGGCCTTCGTGGTCGCCGCCCTGGGCGCGGCGGCCTCGGTCGCGCCGCTCGACGCCGCCCAAGCGCAGACCGCCAAGCACGTGCTGCTGGTGCTGTTCATCCTGCTGCTGGGCTGGATGGCGATGACCGCCCTCGACATCGGCTCGGCCCTCTACCTGCGGGGCTTCAAGGTCGACGTCGAAGACAACCTGCTGGCCCGCAAGCACATCACCCAGATCCGCATCCTGCGGCGGGCGATGGCCATACTGGTCGGCATCTTCACCCTGGCCCTGGCCTTGATGACCATCCCCGGCGTGCGCCAATGGGGGGTGAGCCTGCTGGCCGCCGGCGGCGCGGCCTCGGTGATCGTGGGTCTCGCCTTGCAGCCGCTGCTGACCAACCTGATCGCCGGCATCCAGATCGCCGTCACCCAGCCGATCCGCATCGACGACGCCGTCATCGTCGAGAAGGAGTGGGGCAATATCGAAGAGATCAACGCCACCTACGTGGTGGTGCGCCTGTGGGACTGGCGGCGGATGGTGCTGCCGCTCAGCTACTTCATCCAGACCCCGTTCCAGAACTGGACCCGCGAGAACGCCGCCCTGATCGGCACGGCCATGCTCTATGTCGATCCCGCCGCCCCGGTGGACCGCCTGCGCGCCAAGCTGGAGGAGATCGCCCGGGCCTCGAAACTGTGGGACGGCAAGGTGGTGAACCTGCAGGTCACCGACATCACGCCCGAGGTCATGGAAGTCCGCTGCCTGGTCAGCGCCCGCAACGCCCCCGTGACCTTCGACCTGCGCTGCGAGGTCCGCGAGAAGATGATGGCCTTCCTGCGCGACGAACTGCCCGAGGCGTTCCCGAAGCGCCGGCTGACGCTGGCGGCGGAGAATTGACAGGCCGTGCGTCCTTCGAGGCTCGCCTTCGGCTCACACCTCAGGATGAGGACGCTGGTTGCTCTGAACTCCTCATCCTGAGGCGCCCGCGAAGCGGGCCTCGAAGGACGCACGCCCTCCCCTAGCCACCCCATCAAGTAAGTGATTTATGACTTACGAACAGGCGCCCGCCTCGTCGGCTGGCGCTTGCGCGGGCAAACGGACGGCAACTTGGCCGTCGAGCCGCTTGCCCAGGGGGACGGGCGGGCGCAGCCTGCTACCCATGGGGGCGACGAAATGCGGGGAGCGTGGTGACGCGGGAATTCGAGATCGGCGTCAGGGCCAAGGCCCGCTGCGACCTGATGGGCGCGGCGCCTTTCAGCGAGGCCGACGACATGCTGGTGCGGCGGTTCCTGACCAGCGCCCACAAGGCCGCCCTCGACACCCTGAAGTTCTGGATGGAAGAGGCCGGCATGGCCGCCCGCCTCGACGCCGCCGGCAATCTGGTGGGCCGCTACGAGGGCGCGACGCCGGGCGCCCCGGCCCTGCTGATCGGCTCGCACATCGACAGCGTGCGCAACGGCGGACGTTATGACGGCGCGCTGGGGGTGATGCTGGCGATCGACGTGATCGAGGCCTTCCACCGCCAGGGCCGCCGCCTGCCCTTCGCCATCGAGGCTGTCGCGTTCGGCGACGAGGAAGGCTCGCGCTTTCCCGCCTCCATGGCCTGCAGCCGCGCCGTGGCCGGCACGGTCGATCCCAAGGTCATGGAGATGACCGACGCGGAAGGGACGAGCCTGGCCGAGGCCTTCGCCGCCTTCGGCCTGGATCCTACGCGCCTGACCGAAGCGGCCCGCAAGCCGGGCGAGATCTTCGCCTTCCTCGAAGCCCATATCGAGCAGGGCCCGGTGCTGGAGGCCGAGGGCCTGTCCCTGGGCGTCGTCAGCGCCATCGCCGCCCAGAAGCGGCTGATGGTGCGGTTCAAGGGTCAGGCGGGTCACGCCGGCACCACGCCGATGGGCCTGCGCAAGGATCCCGGCCCGGCCGCCGCCGAGGCGGTGCTGGCCCTGGAGCGCATCTGCCGCGACGGCCCGCTGGCCGGGACCGACGGCCTGGTCGGCACGGTCGGCCGGCTGACCGCCCTGCCCGGCGCCTTCAACGTCATTCCCGGGGCCGTCGAGTTCTCGATGGACATCCGCGCCGAGACCTCGGCCACCCGCGACGCCGCCGTTGAGGCCGTGAGCGCCGAGATCGAGGCCATCGCAGCCCGGCGCGGCCTGACGGTGTCGGTCACCCTGATGCAGGCCCTGGCCGAGAGCCCCTGCGACGCGGGCCTGACCGACCTGCTGTCGGCCGCCGTGGCCGACCTCGGCGGACCGGCGCGCCGCCTGCCCAGCGGCGCCGGCCACGACGCCATGGTCATCGCCGACCTCTGCCCCACCGCCATGCTGTTCATCCGCTGCGAGGGCGGGATCAGCCACAACCCCGCCGAAGCCGTCACCGACGCCGACTGCGCCCTGGCCGCGCGGGCGATGGTGGGGTTCGTGGAGCGGCTTTCCACTGAATTTACATCGTCATCCCGGCCGGAGCGCGCCAGCGCGGAGAGCCGGGACCCAGGGGCCGTGCGCACCGCCCCTGGGTCCCGGATCGCCCCTGCGGGGCGTCCGGGATGACGACTTGATGGATAGGCGTATGGATACCTTCAAAGACCTCGACCACCCCGCCCGCCTGCTGATGGGGCCCGGCCCGATCAACGTGCACCCGCGCGTGCTGCGGGCCATGTCGGTGCAGCTGCTGGGCCAGTTCGATCCCGAGTTCACCGGCTACATGAACGAGACGATGGCGCTCTATCGCGGCGTCTTCCAGACCCAGAACCAGTGGACCTTCCTGGTCGACGGCACTTCGCGGGCTGGGATCGAGGCGGCCCTGGTCTCGACCCTGGTTCCGGGCGACGACATCGTGGTGGTCAACGCCGGACGCTTCGGCCTGCTGCTGGCCGAGATCGCCGAGCGCTGCGACGCACATGTCACCTTCGTCGAGGGCGAGTGGGGCAAGGTCGTCGACCCCCAGGCCGTCGAGGACGCGGTCGCGCGGGTGAAGCCCCGCCTGGTCGCCTGCGTACACGGCGACACCTCGACCACCATCGCCCAGCCGATCGAGGCCATCGGCGAGATCTGCGCCCGGCACGACGCGCTTCTGTATGTCGACGCCACCGCCACCCTGGGCGGCATGAGCGTGCCGGTCGACGCCTGGAAGGCCGACATCGTCACCGCCGGCCTGCAGAAGTGCCTGGGCGGCCCCTCCGGCTCGGCCCCGATCACCATCAGCGACAAGGCCGCCGACCACATCTTTTCCCGCCGCCATGTGGAGAAGGGTCTCGCGGGCCCAGGCAATATCGGCAGCGGCCGCCGCATCGCCTCCAACTATTTCGATCTGGCGATGATCATGGACTACTGGTCCGACAAGCGCCTGAACCACCACACCGAAGCCGCCAGCATGCTGTTCGCCGCCCGCGAATGCGCGCGGATCGTGCTGGAGGAAGGGCTCGAGGCCCGCTTCGCCCGCCACGCCCAGGCCGGCGCCGCCATGACCGCCGGGATCGAGGCCTTGGGCCTGACCGTCTACGGCGACCAGGCCCACAAGATGGCCAACGTCACCGGCGTGATCGCGCCGGCGGGCGTCGACTACGACCGGGTGAAAGCCCGCATGCGCACCGAGTTCGAGATCGAGATCGGCGCGGCCTTCGGGCCTCTTGCGGGCAAGATCTGGCGGATCGGGACCATGGGCGTGAACGCCCGCAAGCATGCGGTGCTTCAGACCCTGGCGGCGCTGGAGGCGGTGCTGCGCTGGGAGGGTTTCGGCGCGCCGGCGGGAGCGGGCGTGGATGCGGCGGCGGGGGTGTTTGGATGATGGTGGTGAAGACCCCCTCCGGCCCTCCGGGCCACCTCCCCCAGAGGGGGAGGATCTCGGCCGGCGCGGCGTCCTTCAAGATGCTCCCCCTCTGGGGGAGCTGTCGCGGAGCGACTGAGGGGGTCTGCGGCGCATGACGGCTTACCCAAGAGACCTCGTCGGCTACGGCGAACACCCGCCGCACGCCCAATGGCCCAATGGCGCCCGCGTGGCCGTGCAGTTCGTGCTGAACTACGAGGAAGGCGCCGAGCGCAGCGTGCTGCATGGCGACCCCGTCAGCGAATACTTCCTGTCGGAGATGGTCGGCGCCCGGCCCATCGAGGGCGCGCGGCACATGTCGATGGAGAGCCTCTATGAATACGGCTCGCGCGCCGGCTTCTGGCGCATCCGGCGCCTCTTCGAGGAGTTCGGCCTGCCGCTGACCGTCTACGGCGTCGCCCAGGCCATGGAGCGCCATCCGGACGTGGTCGAGGCGATGATGAAGTCGGGCTGGGAGATCGCCAGCCACGGCTATCGCTGGATCGACTACCAGCACTTCCCCGAAGACCTCGAACGCGAGCACATCGGCAAGGCCATCGAGGTGCACAAGCGGCTGACCGGCGAGCGCCCGCTGGGCTGGTACCAGGGCCGCACCAGCCCAAACACCGCACGGCTGGTCGCTGAAGAAGGCGGCTTCGTCTACGACGCCGACAGCTACAGCGACGACCTGCCCTATTGGGACGACCAGCACGGCCGCGCCCAGCTGATCGTGCCCTATACGCTCGACACCAACGACATGCGCTTCGCCGCCCCCCAGGGCTTCAACAGCGGCGACCAGTTCTTCGCCTATCTGCGCGACGCCTTCGACGCCCTCTGGCTGGAGGGCGAGACGGCGCCGAAGATGATGAGCATCGGCCTGCACTGCCGCATCGTCGGCAGGCCGGCGCGGATCATGGCCCTGCGGCGGTTCCTCGAGCACGTGACCCGCCACGACAAGGTCTGGGTGGCCAGGCGCATCGACATCGCCCGCCACTGGATCGCAACGCATCCGTATGGAGCCAAGGCATGAGCGCCCCGCCCCTCACCCTGGCTCGCCTCAACAGCATGAACCAGACGGGCTTCGTCACCGCCCTGGGCTTCGCTTTCGAGCTGTCGCCCTGGGTCGTCGAACGCGCCTGGGACGCCCGCCCGTTCGCCAGCATCGAGGCCCTGCACGGCGCGATGATGAACGTGCTGAACGCCGCCTCCGTCGACGACAAGCTGGCCCTGATCCGCGCCCACCCCGAACTGGCCGGCAAGGCGGCGATCGCCAAGGCGCTGACCGCGGAGAGCACGGCTGAACAGGCCGGCGCGGGCCTGGACCGGTTGACGCCCGAGGAGTTCGCCCGCTTCCACGACCTCAACGCCGCCTACGGCAAGGCCTTCGGCTTTCCGTTCATCATCTGCGTGCGGCTGAACGACAAGAGCTCGATCCTGCGGGCCATGCAGGCGCGCCTGTCCAACGACCGCGAGGCCGAGATCGCCGAGGCGATCCAGCAGATCGGCCTCATCTCCAAGCTCCGCATCCAAGACGCCGTGACGCAATAGATGGACTACGATCTCGCCGCCTGGCTGAACCTGGCGCTCCGCTGGCTGCACGTGATCGCGGGCGTCGCCTGGATCGGGGCCTCGTTCTACTTCGTCTGGCTCGACAACAATCTGCGCGCGCCCGAGCCGCCGAAAGACGGGGTGAAGGGCGAGCTGTGGGCCGTGCATGGCGGCGGCTTCTACCATTCGCAGAAGTACATGGTCGCCCCGGCGCACATGCCGGGCCACCTGCACTGGTTCAAGTGGGAGGCCTACACCACCTGGCTGTCGGGCTTTGCTTTGCTGTTCGTGCTCTACTACTGGGGCGCGCCGGTCTATCTGATCGACCCGACCAAGCACGCCTTCACCCACTGGCAGGCCGTGGGCGTGGGCCTGGCCTTCATCTTCGGCGGCCTGGCCGTCTATGAGGGCCTGTGCCGCTCGCCGCTGGTGGAGCGCCCTCGCCTGTTCGGCATCATCTGGTTCGCAGCCCTGATCGGCGCGGCCTACGCCTTGCAGCACCTCTTCACCGATCGCGGGGCCTTTATCCATGTCGGCGCCATCATCGGCACGGCCATGGCGGCCAACGTCTTTCTCACGATCATCCCCAACCAGCGGAAGATCGTCGCCGACATGCTGGCGGGACGCGAAGTCGATCCGCGCCTGGGCGCGGCCGGCAAGCAGCGCTCGGTGCACAACAACTACATGACCCTGCCGATCCTGTTCATCATGATCAGCAACCACTATCCGGCGATCACCGGCCACCCGAAGGCCTGGCTGCTGCTGGCGCTGATCGGCGTGGCGGGGATCTCGATCCGCCACTTCTTCAACCTGCGCCACCACGGGATCATCCGGCACGACTTCCTGTTTTACGGGGCCATGCTGATGTTCGCCGTCAGCGTGATCGTCAGCCAGAAGCCCAAGACCCCCGCCGTGCTGGGGCCGGTCAGCTTCTTCGAGGCCCAGGCGATCGTGCAGAAGCACTGCGTGACCTGCCACAGCGCCGCGCCCACCCATCGCGGCTTCTCGGCCCCGCCCAACGGCGCGACCTTCGACAGCGCCGAGCACATCGTCCGCTATGCGCCGAAGATCAAGGAACGCGCTGTGCTCAGCACGAGCATGCCGCTTGGCAACGAGACCCATATGACCGATGAGGAGCGCGCCAAGCTTGGCGCCTGGATCGAATCCGGGGCCAAACTGCCCTGACGCCCTCCCCCCTGGCGACGCTGGAGACCGCCCCCTTGTCCGACGCCGATCACGAGGTCGCCCCCGACGCCCCGGCCCCGCGCAAGCGCAACGCCGAGCGGACCCGCAAGGCGATCATGTCGGCGGCGCTGAAGGAGTTTTCTCAGGCCGGGTTCGCGGGCGCGCGCATCGAGCGGATCGTCAAGGCCGCCAAGTGCAACATCCGCATGCTCTACCACTACTTCGGCGACAAGAAGGGCCTCTATGTCGCCGTGCTGGAAAGCGCCTACGAGGACCTGCGCAACCGCGAAGCCGAGCTGAAGATCGACTTCGACAAGCCGATGGCGGGCTTCCTCGAATTGCAGCGCTTCACCTTCGAATACTTCGAGAAGAATCCGAAGTTCGAGGGCCTACTGCGCAACGAGAACCTGCTGCAAGGGCGGTTCGTGGCGCAATCGCGTAAGGTCACAGAGACCGCCTTCCCCCTGCGCCGCACCATCGAGCGGCTGATCGAGAGCGGCCAGGCCCAGGGCCTGTTCCGCGACAACCTCGACCCGATCCAGATCTACGTCACCATCGCCGCCATGAGCCGCTTCCACCTGGCCAACGGCTGGTCGCTGTCGGCCACGCTGGACACCGACATGACCACGCCCGAGTGGCGCCGGGCGCGGCTCCAGCATGCGCTGGACGTGCTGGAGGGGTATCTGCGGAAGGCGTGAGGTGAAGGAACCTCCCCCCGTGGGGGAGGTGATCGCGCAGCGATCGGTGGGGGGAGAAACGCCGCCTCCGAGGCAGCTGAAAACGTCCCCCCTCCGGCCCTCCGGGCCCCCCCCCCCAGAGGGGGAGGATCTTGGCCGACACCCCGCCAAGAAAGATGCTCCCCCTCTGGGGGAGCTGTCGCGGAGCGAATGAGGGGGCCTAGCGGCTCATCACGTTCATCACCGCCAGCGTCATCGCCTCCACCCCCGTGCGGATGCTCGGCTCGGGAACCGGGGCGAAGAAGGGCGAGTGGTTGACGGGCAGCGGCTTGCCGTTCGCCTTGGCTTCCGCCATCGCCTTGGGATCGAAGCCGCCGATCGAGAAGTAGACCGAGGGCACGCCGGCGATGATGAACTCCGAATAGTCCTCGCTGGCCGAGCCGGGCGACGGCACGGCGACCGCGTCCTTGCCGAAGGCGGCCTTGAAGACGACGGCGGTGCGTTCGGTCAGGGCCGCGTCGTTGACCACCGCCTTGCCGCCGGGGATCAGCTCGAGATCCGGCGCCGGGGCGCCCGACATCTCGGCCACGGCCTTGGCGGTGCGGGTCACGCCGTCGAGGATCTTGGTGCGCACGCCGTCGTCCTGGGTGCGGATGGTGCCGCGCACCTTGGCCTTGTCGGGGATGATGTTGCCGGCGCTGCCGGCCTGGATCGAGCCGACCGTGACGACGCCGAACGCCGCCGGATCCTTCTCGCGGCTGATCACGCTCTGGACGTCGACGGTGAAGCGGGCGGCCATCATCACCGGGTCGATCGAGGCGGCCGGCATCGAGCCGTGGGCCCCGCGGCCGTTGAAGGTCAGCTCCAAGGCGTCGGAGGTCGAGGTCAGGACGCCGGCCTTGTAATAGACCTGACCCGCCGCGCCGGGACCGACGTGCAAGGCGAAGCCGTAGTCGGGCTTGCCGAACTTCTGGAAGAAGCCGTCGTTGATCATCGCCTTGGCGCCGCTGACCGTCTCTTCCGACGGCTGGGCGACGAACACCAGCGTGCCCTTCCACCTGGCCTTCAGGGCGACCAGCTGGCGGGCGGTTCCGATCCAGGCGGCCATGTGCACGTCGTGGCCGCAGGAATGGGCGACGAACACCTCGGCGCCGTTCCAGGTGGTCCTGGCGCGGCTGGCGTAGGGCAGGCCCGTCTTCTCTTCCATCGGCAGGGCGTCGAGTTCGGTGCGCACGAGAACGCTGGGGCCCTCGCCGTTCTTGAGCACGGCCACCACGCCGGTCTTGCCGACGCCCTCGGTGACCGTGAAGCCGAGCTCGCGCATCTGCGCGGCCAGCTTCTTGGCCGTCTCGACCTCCTGGAAGCCCAGTTCCGGATGGGCGTGGATGTCCTTGTAGAGCGCGTCGAGCTGCGGGTAGTCGCGGTCCAGCTGGGCCTTGATGGCGGTCGCCGTCGCCGGGACGTTCAGCGGCGCGGCGAAGGCAGGCGCGGCCAGCAGGGCCAGGGCGGCGGCGAGGGTGAAGGTCTTGGAGGTCATGCGGCTCGCGCGGCGGACCGCGCCCTTCTGGTTTTACGCTGAAAACTCTCGTCATCCCGGCCCCCCGGGTCGCGCAAAGCGCGCCCGAGGGTAAACTTCGCGAAGCGGAGAGCCGGGACCCAGGGGCAACCGCTGTGCGTCCGCCCCTGGGTCCCGGATAGCCTCTACGAGGCTTCCGGGATGACGACCTTGGAGATCGATCAGAACTTCCGACGGGCGTTCACCCCGAAGGTGCGCGGGGTCAATCCATAAAGCAGGTCCTGGTACCCGACGTTGCTGTTCTTGTTCATGATCCCCTCGGCGTCGGTGAGGTTGCTGACGAAGGCGTAGACGCCCCAGCCCTCGCCCTCGACCCCGGCCCGCAGGTTCACCGTGCTGAAGCCGCCGAACTTGTCGTAGTAGACGTAGGTCGGGCGGAAGGTGGAGACCATGTCGCCGGTATAGGCGTAGTCGGCGCGCACCAGGCCGTTGAGGCCCGCGACCGGCAGCGGCCACGTGTATTGGGCCGAGGCCGCGGCCGTCCAGTCGGGCACGTTGGCGATGCGGTCGCCCTTCTTGCCCGTCGAGCCGTCGACCAGGATGTTGGCGTTGGCCTGGTCCTCGGTCAGCTCCGCCTTGGTGTAGCCCACCGAACCGTTCAGCGAGAGGCCGTGGATCGGACGGGCCGAGACCTCCAGCTCGATACCCTGGATTCGCGCGGCGCCGGCGTTGGTGATGAAGGAATAGAGGCCGTCGGCGGTGATGGCGCTGGTCTGGCGGTTCTTCCAGTCGATGCGGTAGACGGCGGTGTTGGCGGTCAGCTTGCCGCCCAGCCAGGCGGTCTTCAGGCCCGCCTCATAGTTCCACAGGCTGTCGGGATTGTAGACGACAAGCTTGCTGTTGAGGCCCGGCACGTTGTTGGCGCCGCCCGGCCGAAAGCCCTCGGACGCCGTGGCGTAGGCCATGATGTCCGAAGTGATCTTGTAGCTGGCGTTGAACTTGTAGACCCAGCCCGAGGCTTCGGCGGTCTGCTCGGAATAGGCGGCCGGCGCGGCGCCGGTCAGCAGGTTGCGCTGCGTGCCCGCGCTGCCGGTGGTCTTGGTGTAGTCGTAGTGGCGCGCGCCCACCGTCAGCGACAGGCCCTCGACCTGCGGCGGCGTCCAGGTCAGCTCGCCGAACTCGGCGGTCTGCTTGACGTTGGTGTTGACGTAACGGCCCTGCACGTACTGCGTCGGGCTGTAGGGCAGGCCCGTCGACAGGCTGGTCAGCACCGTGTTGCTGTCGATGTGGTCCTTGCGCAGCTCCATGTAGCCGCCGACCGTCCACTGCAGCTGGCCCTCGCCCTTCGACGACAGCCGCACCTCGTGGTTCCAGGCGCCCAGATAGGCCGGCTGGTAGCCGATCACGCCATAGGCGCTGCCGATATAGGGCTTGTACTGCGGGGTGAAGTCGATCGTCCGCAGCATGTCGTACTTGTAGTAGGCGCTGGACGCGGTCAGCTCGCCGATCGGGCTCGACCATTTGCCGGTGACGCTGGTCAGATCCATCTCGGTGTTCAGCGGCAGCTTCACGACGCTGTCGGTCTTGTCGTCGCCCAGGCGGTCGTACCAGCCCTGCAGGTCGTCGGCCGACGAGTTCTGGTGGATCTTGGTGACCACCAGCGAGATGTCGTCGGTGGGCGTGAAGCCCAGCATGGCGCGATAGCCGTCGGCGTGGCTGTCGTTGATGTTCTTGGCGCCGGTCTTGACGTTGTCGACATAGCCGGGGCGGTCCTCGGTATAGGCGACGATGCGGGCGGCCAGCTTGCCCTCGATCAGCGGGATATTGCCCATGGCCTTCAGGTACGAGCCCTGCGAGCCGCCCTTGGTGGTGCTGGCCTGGGCCTCCATCGAGGCGCTGAACTGCGTGCTGTCGGGCTTGGCGTAGATCACCCGGATGGTGCCGCCCATCGAGCCGCCGCCATACAGCGTGCCCTGCGGGCCGCGCAGCACTTCCACCCGCTCGACGTCGAACAGGTTGAGGTCGGCGGCGTTGTTGGCCGGATCCTGGGTGGTGCCCGAGGGGCCGGTGATCGAGGTCTCGTCGTAATAGAGGCCGGTGGTGGCCTCGCCCGAGCCCTGCACGCCGCGGATGGTCACGCGGCTCTGGCCAAGCTGGCCCTGGGTCAGGTTCACGCCCGGCACGGCGCGGAAATAGTCCTGCAGGCCGGTGGCGCCGATCTTCTGCAGGCTGTCGCCGGTGACGGCGCTGATGGCCATCGGCGTGGTCTGGAGGGTGGTCGAGCGCTTCAGCGCGGTGACGACGATCTCCTCGACGGTCTCGTCGGCGGCCGGCGCGGGAGCAGCGGTCTGAGCGGCCGCCCCCAGCGGCGCGGCCAGGGCGGCGAGCGCCGCCGTGGAAAGCAGGATCTTCAGGTCGGTACGCATAGCAGGTCCCCAGTGCATGCATGGTCACGCCCGCTCTGATGGCGGGTCGACGTCCAGGCTGGGGTCTGGGTCGAAAATATGTCAACGCTTTTGTATCGATATTATTGGGATCGATTTTGGCGCCCTTTTGCGAGGCGCCCGCCCGCCGCGCCTCTCATCGTGGTCGAGTCTTTGCCGGCCAATTGGTCTGACCATTGGATTGACAACCGACCCGCCCCGTTTAAACGAGATGACGGGAAGCCTGTCGCCGCGTAACGGCGCCGCCGCGGAAAGACGCCGATGCTGAAGATCACCGCCGCCAGGGTCATCGTCACCTGCCCGGGCCGCAACTTCGTGACCCTGAAGATCGAGACCAGCGACGGGGTTTACGGGATCGGCGACGCCACCCTGAACGGCCGCGAACTGGCGGTGGCCAGCTATCTCAACGACCACGTCATCCCCTGCCTGATCGGCCGCGACGCCCACCAGATCGAGGACATCTGGCAGTTCCTCTACAAGGGCGCCTACTGGCGGCGCGGGCCGGTGACCATGTCGGCGATCGCCGCGGTCGATATGGCCCTGTGGGACATCAAGGCCAAGATCGCGAACCTGCCGCTCTACCAGCTCTTGGGCGGGGCCTGCCGCACCGGCGTCATGGTCTACGGCCACGCCAACGGGGCCAGCATCGAGGAGACCCTCGACAACGCCGCCGTCTATGCCGAGCAGGGCTACAAGGCCATCCGCCTGCAGTCGGGCGTGCCGGGGCTGAAGACCGTCTACGGCGTCTCCAAAGACCGCTTCTTCTACGAGCCGGCCGACGCCGACCTGCCCAGCGAAAGCGTCTGGTCGACCGAGAAATACCTGCGCAGCGCGCCGCCGCTGTTCGAGGCGGCGCGCGAGAAGCTGGGCTGGGACGTCCATCTGCTGCACGACGTGCACCATCGCCTGACCCCCATCGAGGCCGGGCGCCTGGGCAAGGACCTCGAGCCCTACCGGCCGTTCTGGATGGAGGACGCCACCCCGGCCGAGAACCAGGCCAACTTCCGCCTGATCCGCCAGCACACCACCACACCGCTGGCCGTGGGCGAGATCTTCAACTCGATCTGGGACTGCAAGCAGCTGATCGAGGAACAGCTGATCGACTATATCCGCGCCACCGTGGTGCACGCCGGCGGCATCACCCACCTGCGCCGCGTGGCCGCCTTCGCCGACATGCACGGCGTACGCACCGGCTGCCATGGTGCCACCGACCTCTCGCCCGTCTGCATGGCCGCGGCCCTGCACTTCGACCTGTCGATCCCCAACTTCGGGATCCAGGAATACATGCGCCACACGGCCGAGACCGACGCGGTGTTCCCGCACGCCTATACGTTCGACGACGGCATGCTGCATCCGGGCGAGGCGCCGGGCCTGGGGGTCGATATCGACGAGACCCTGGCGGCGAAATACCCTTACAGCCGCGCCTACCTGCCCGTGGCCCGCCGCGAAGACGGCTCCATGCACGATTGGTGAGCGCCGGCGTGGTGAGATCGCCGCCGCGATCTTGTCAGACCAAATAGCCGGGGCGTCCGACAAGGGTTATGTTATCGGTGTCGAACCTTAAGGTTCCGCGCGTCGATTCCAGGACCCCATGTCGGACAACGTCAAGCTCTACCGCAAGATCGCGGACACCGTGGCCGACGCCATCGAGGCGGGTCAGTACAAGCTGGGCGACCGCCTGCCGACCGAGCGCGAACTGGCCGAGCAGTTCGGCGTCTCCCGCCCCACCCTGCGCGAGGCGATGATCGCCCTGGAAATGCTGGGCATGATCGAGGCCCGCCACGGCCTGGGCATTTATGTCACCGGCGACGTGCGCCCCGTCGCGCCCCAGCCGGCCGAGCGCGACACGGAAATCGGCGCCTTCGAGCTGATCGAGGCCCGCCGCCTGTTCGAGGGCGAGGCCGCGGCGCTCGCCGCCACCTCGATCACCGAGGAGCAGATCGCCCAGCTGGAAAGCCTGCTCGAGCGCATGCACGAGGAAGAGGAGATCCGGGGCGAGGACGCCGACCGCGAGTTCCACCTCGTGATCGCCGGCGCCACCGGCAACGGCGCGATCATCGCCACGATCGAGAACCTGTGGGACTGGCGCAACCGCTCGCCCCTGGCCCGCAACATCCTGGCCCGCGCCCGCGGCATGGGCCTGGAGCCGCGCATCGCCGAGCACCGCCGCGTGGTCGACGCCCTGAAGGCCCGCGATCCCGCCGCCGCCCGCCAGGCCATGCGCGACCACCTTGAACGGGTGATCGAGCACCTGCTGCACGCGACGGAGACCGAGGCGGTCGAACGGGCGCAGCAGGAGACGAGCGCGCGACGTGACGCGATCGCCAAGCGGGTGGCGATCTAGCCGCTTCCCTCGCCCCCCTTCCTCGTCATCCCGGAAAGCGCGCAGCGCTTATCCGGGACCCAGGGGCCGGCGCATTGAGTTGGCGACAGCAATAGGCGGCGAACCTAACCGCCGCGCCCAGTCCCCTGGGTCCCGGCTCTTCGCTACGCTTCGGCCGGGATGACGGCTAAGGGCGTTGGGCGAGGTCAATCACCTCGCCCGCCAAAGCGAAAACTACCCCCGCTCGACCTGGCTGACATCCCGCACCGCGCCGCGCGCGGCGTTGGTGGTCATGGCCGCGTAAGCCCGAAGCGCCGGAGAGACTTCGCGCTTGCGGTCCTTCGGCTTCCAGGCGTCCTTGCCGCGCGCCAGCTGGGCGGCGTGACGTTCGGCGAGCACCGCGTCGGAGACTTCCAGTTGGATGCCGCGGTTGGGGATGTCGATCAGGATCGAGTCGCCGGTCTCGACCAGGGCGATCAGGCCGCCCTCGCCGGCTTCCGGCGAGACGTGGCCGATCGACAGGCCAGAGGTGCCGCCCGAGAAGCGGCCGTCGGTGATGAGGGCGCAGGCCGCGCCCAGGCCCTTCGATTTCAGATAGGTGGTCGGGTAAAGCATCTCCTGCATGCCCGGGCCGCCCTTGGGGCCTTCGTAGCGGATGACCACGACCTCGCCGGCCGTGACCTTGCCGCCCAGGATGCCGCTGACGGCGTCTTCCTGGCTCTCGAACACCCGGGCCACGCCACGGAAGGTCAGGATCGACTCGTCGACCCCCGCCGTCTTCACGATGCAGCCTTCCGGCGCCAGGTTGCCGAACAGCACGGCCAGCCCGCCGTCCTTGGAGAACGGGTGCTCGACCGAGCGGATGACGCCCTTCTCGCGGTCGAGGTCCAGGTCCTCCCAGCGCGCGGCCTGGCTGAAGGCGATCTGGGTCGGCTTGCCGCCCGGGGCGGCGCGGAAGAACTCCTGGGCCGTGCCGCTGTTGGTGCGGCCGATGTCCCAGCGGGCCAGGGACTCGGCCATGGTCGCGGCGTGGACGGTGGGCTGGGTGGCGTCGATCAGGCCGCCCTTTTCCAGTTCGCCCAGGATGGCCGGCACGCCGCCGGCGCGGTGGACGTCTTCCATGTGCACGTCGCTCTTGGCCGGGGCCACCTTCGACAGGCAGGGCACGCGGCGCGACAGCCGGTCGATGTCGGCCATCGAGAACTCGACCTCGCCCTCGCTGGCGGCGGCCAGCAGGTGGAGCACGGTGTTGGTCGAGCCGCCCATGGCGATGTCCAGGCTCATGGCGTTTTCGAACGCCGCCCGGGTGGCGATGCCGCGCGGCAGGGCCGTGGCGTCGCCCTGCTCGTACCAGCGCTGGCACAGGTCGACGATCAGCCGGCCGGCTTCCTTGAACAGGGCCTCGCGGTCGGCGTGGGTGGCCAGGACCGAGCCGTTGCCGGGCAGCGACAGGCCGAGCGCTTCGGTCAGGCAGTTCATCGAGTTGGCGGTGAACATGCCCGAGCACGAGCCGCAGGTCGGGCAGGCGGCCTTCTCGATCGCCTCGACTTCCTCGTCCGTGTACTTGTCGTCGGCGGCCACGACCATGGCGTCGACCAGGTCCAGCGACCGGATCGCGCCCTTGATCTGCACCTTGCCGGCCTCCATCGGCCCGCCCGAGACGAAGACCACCGGGATGTTCAGGCGCATGGCGGCCATCAGCATGCCGGGCGTGATCTTGTCGCAGTTGGAGATGCAGACGATCGCGTCGGCGCAGTGGGCGTTGACCATGTACTCGACCGCGTCGGCGATCAGTTCGCGGCTGGGCAGCGAATACAGCATGCCGCCGTGGCCCATGGCGATGCCGTCGTCGACGGCGATGGTGTTGAATTCCTTGGCCACGCCGCCGGCCGCCTCGATCTCGCGGGCGACCAGCTGGCCCAGGTCCTTCAGGTGCACGTGGCCCGGGACGAACTGGGTGAAACTATTCGCGACCGCGATGATCGGCTTGCCGAAATCGGAGTCCTTCATGCCGGTGGCGCGCCACAGGCCGCGGGCGCCGGCCATGTTGCGGCCGTGGGTGGAGGTGCGTGAGCGATAGGGAGGCATGGGAAAATCTCAGTGTCGGCTGTGGGGTTATTACGCCCCTGCCCCGCGCTTTCAAAATATATTAGAACGGCGATATTAGGTCGCCAGAGATATGAGATGGACATCCGCCCGCTGCGCCACTTCGCGGCCGTCGCCGAGACCCTGCATTTCGGCCGCGCGGCCGAGCGCCTGGGCATGACCCAGCCGCCGCTCAGCCAGTCGATCATGGCGCTGGAAAAGACCCTGGGCGCGCCGCTGTTCGTACGCTCCAAGCGCAGCGTGCGCCTCAGCCCCCTGGGCGAGGCCTGGCTTCCGGACGTGCTAGCGGCCCTGGCGGCCGTGGACGAACTGCCGACCACCGCCCGGCGACTGCGCGACGGCCAGACGGGCCTGCTGTCGCTGTCCTTCGTCAGCACCGCCGACTACAGCGTCCTGCCCGACCTGGTCAGCCGCTATTCCCGGGCCTATCCGGACGTCGAGATCCGCCTGGTCGAGGCCACCAGCGACGTCCAGATCCCCGCCATCCTCGCCGGCGAGCGCCATGCCGGCATCATCATCCCGCCCTCCGACCGCGCCCTGCCCGAGCCCCTGGCCTATCAGCGCCTGGTCTCCGAGCCCCTGGTCGCCGCCGCCCCGGCCGCCTGGATCGCCGACGGCCGGCTGGCGGTCGAGGACGGGGTGCTCGTCCCGGAGGCCATCGTCGACGCCCCGCTGATCTTGTTTCCCCGCACCGTGGCCCCCGCCTTCCACGACCTCGTCACCGGCTACTTCGCCCGCCTGGGCCGCCCCGCCCACATCGTGCAGGAGGCCATCCAGATGCAGACCATCATCAGCCTGGTCTCCGCCGGCCTGGGCGTGGCCCTGGTGCCGGACTCGCTGCGCAACCTGGCGCGGGCGGGCGTGGCCTATGTCGAGGTCCGCGATCCGCCGACGCTGGAGACAGGGCTCGCGTGGCGGCGCGACGACGACACGCCGACTTTGCGGGAGATGCTGCGGTTGGTGGGGGCGTAAGACCCCCTCAGTCGCTCCGCGACAGCTCCCCCAGAGGGGGAGCACCTAGAAAGGCGCCGCGCCAACCAGATCCTCCCCCTCTGGGGGAGGTGGCCCGGAGGGCCGGAGGGGGCCAGCGCCGAACCCCACAACACTCGTCATCCCGGCCGAAGCGAAGCGGAGAGCCGGGACCCAGGGGCCACGCCCAACGCGCCGGCCACCACCGCCTGCGAACCCAACCGCTGCGCCCAGCCCCCTGGGTCCCAGCTCTGCGGCCTGCTGCGCAGACCTCCGGCCGGGATGACGATCGAAGGGAACATGGAGGCGCAGCGCCCAGTCTCGCCCCCTCCGCCGCTTCGCGGTCCCCCTCCCCCATTTCGCTTCGCTACTCGGGGGAGGAAAAACACAAAACTAGACGACCGGTCTATTATCTGCCATACACCCCTCATGACCGCCGCCCGCAAGAAATCCGAACTCACCCGCGAACACATCCTGGCCACCGGCCGCGAGCTGGTGTTGCGCCAGGGTTTCGGCGGCATGGGGCTGAAGGAGCTGTTGGACGCCAGCGGCGTGCCGAAGGGCTCGTTCTATTACTACTTCGCCTCCAAGGAGGCGTTCGGCTGCGCCCTGCTGGACGACTACTGCGCCGAGTACGGCGTCAAGCTCGCCGGCCTGTTCGACACCGGCGCCAGCGGCCGCGAGCGGCTTATGGCCTACTGGGCCGTCTGGCTCGACACCGACGCGACCTGCGGCATGGCCGACCGCTGCCTGGTGGTGAAGCTGGCGGCCGAGATCTCCGACCTGTCCGAAGACATGCGGCTGATCCTCAACACCGGCGTCGAGCGCCTGGTGCGCCGCATCGCCGCCGTTATCGTCGAGGGCCGCGACGACGGCTCCCTGCCCGGCGCCGGCGACCCGATCGCCACGGCCCGGGCGATGTACGCCCTGTGGCTGGGCGCGGCCATCCTGGCCAAGCTTTCCAAGGACCAGGGTCCGCTGCGCGAAGCGCTGCGGACCACCGAACAGATGCTCGCGGCCGCCTGAGGCCGCCTCTCCCCCGACAACAAGAAGGAAGACCCCCATGCGCAGCGCGATCCACGACGTGTTCGGCGACCCGGCCGAAGTCCTGGCCCTGGCCGACAGCCCGATCCCCGAGCCCGGCCCCGGCAAGGTCCGCATCCGCACCCTGCTGTCGCCGATCCACAACCACGACCTTTGGACCGTGCGCGGCAACTACGGCTACAAGCCCGCCCTGCCCGCCATCGGCGGCAGCGAGGCGGTCGGGATCGTCGACGCGGTGGGTGAAGGCGTCGACGCCGCCCTGGTCGGCCAGCGCTTCGCCGTCGCCGGCGTGCACGGCAGCTGGGCCGAATACTTCATCGCCTCGGCCGCCGGCCTGGTGCCCGTGCCCGACGCCATCCCCGACGAGGCCGCCGCCCAGCTGATCGCCATGCCGTTCAGCGCCATCACGCTCCTCGAGACGCTGGGCGTCGAAGCGGGTGATTGGGTCGCCCAGAACACCGCCAACGGCGCGGTCGGCAAGACCCTGGCCATGCTGGCCAAGGCCCGCGGCGTCAACGTCGTCAACCTGGTGCGCCGCGACGCCGGCGTGGCCGAACTGACGGACCTGGGCATCGACAACGTCGTCTCCACCGCCGATCCGGACTGGAAGAAGACCGTCGCCGAGATCACCGGCGGCGCACCGATCAAGGCGGCCGTCGACTCGATCGGCGGGACCGCCTCGGGCGACATGGCCGACCTGCTGGGCGAGAACGGCCTTCTGGTCTCGTTCGGCTCGATGACCGGCGAGCCGATGCAGATCTCGTCGGGCGCGGTGATCTTCAAGCAGCTGACCGTGAAGGGCTTCTGGGGCTCGACCGTCTCGGCGACCATGGCGCCGGACCTGCGCCGCAAGCTGATCGGCGAACTGCTGACCCAGGTGGCGACCGGCAAACTGAAGCTGCCGACCGACGGCGTCTACGGCCTCGACCAGGTGTCCGACGCCGTGAAGGCCTCGCTGACCCCGGGCAAGACCGGCAAGGTGCTGCTGCGGCCGTAACCTGCTGAACTATATGCGCCGTGCGTGGTCCTCGTCCTTCGACAAGCTCAGGATGAGGACCATTGCAGAGCCTCGCAGTAGAGAACCTCACCCTGAGCCTGTCGAAGGGCGAGGTTCTCGCGTGCCTCCTTCCAGAACCTCACCCCTGGCGCGAAACGCAAGGCGCGCTACAACCGAAGCATGGCGAACCGTCGTTCCTTCATGCTGTCCGCAGCCGCCCTCGTGGCGGCGCCCCTGCCCGCCCTGGCGCGCGAGACCGCCAAGCAGACGGAGGGCGAACGCCTGACCGCCGTGCTCGAGCGGCTGATCCAGCGGGCGATGCTCGACTCGCCGCAACTGATGACCCTGACGGGCCTGGACGCCGGCCCCAACGCCGCCGCCCGCGGCAAGCTCGACGACCGCTCGCCGGCCGGCTTGCTGCGCACCCGCCAGATCTTCGAAGACCTGCGCAAGGACCTGGCGACCTTCGACGCCAAGGCCCTGACCGGCATGGACCGGGTCAACCTGCGCTCGGCCGCCTACATGGCCGACACCACCCTGCAGAGCTTCGATACGCCGTACGGCAATCCCGACGTCGGGGTGGCCGCGCCCTATGTTATCTCGCAGCTGACCGGCGCCTATCGCAGCGTGCCGGGCTTCCTGGCAGACACCCATCCGGTCAATGACGCGGCCGACGCGCAGGCCTATCTGTCGCGCCTGTCGGCCTTCGCCGTGCTGCTCGACCAGGAGACCGCCCGGGCCCGCGCCGACTTCGCCCGGGGCGCGACGCCGCCGGACTTCGTGCTGCGCACCACCCTCTCGCAATTCCAAGCCATGCTCGCCCCCGCCCCGGCCCGCTCGGAACTGGTCGTCGGCCTGACGCGGCGGACCAGCGCCAAGGCCATCGCCGGCGACTGGGAGGCCCGCGCCGCCAGGATCGTCGAGGCCGAGGTCTATCCCGCCCTGCGCCGCCAGGCGCAGCTGCTGAGCGCCGCCCTGCCGACCGCCACCCACGACGCCGGCGTCTGGCGGCTGCCCGGCGGCGAGTCCTACTACCGCTTCGCCGTGCGCGCGGCGACCACCACCGACCTGGCCGGCGACGAGATCCATCGCCTGGGCCTCGACCTGGTGGCCCGCTTCTCGGCCCGCGCCGACGTCATCCTCAAGGCCCGCGGCCTGACCAAGGGCTCGGTCGGCGCCCGCATCGCCGCCCTGCGCCGCGACCCGGCCAACCTCTATCCCGACGACGACACCGGCCGCGCCGCCCTGCTGGCCGATCTGGAGACCAAGGTCGCGGCCATGCGCGAGCGCTTGCCGGCCTACTTTGGTCACCTGCCCAAGGCCGGGGTGAAGATCCAGCGCATCCCGCCGTCGATCGAGGCCGGCGCGCCCGGCGCCTACTACACCCCGCCCAGCCTCGACGGCTCGCGGCCCGGCCTGTTCTCGATCAACCTGCGCGACACGGCCGAGCAGCCGCGCTTCGACCTGCCGACCCTGGTGTTCCACGAGGCCATCCCCGGCCACCACCTGCAGAACGCCCTGATGATGGAGGCGCCGGGCATCCCCACCCTGCGCCGCCTGCCGATCTTCTCGGGCTATTCCGAGGGCTGGGCGCTCTATGCCGAGCAGCTGGCCGACGAGATGGGGGCCTACAAGGACGACCCGCTGGGCCAGCTGGGCTACGTCGCCTCGATGCTGTTCCGCGCCAGCCGCCTGGTGCTCGACTCCGGCATCCACGCCAAGCGCTGGAGCCGCGAAAAGGCCATCGCCTACATGTCGCAGACCCTGGGCGACGCCGAGACCTCGGTCACCCGCGAGGTCGAGCGCTACTGCGTGCAGCCCGGCCAGGCCTCGAGCTACATGCTGGGCTGGCGCACCTGGACCGACAGCCGCGCCCGCGCCGAACAGCGCCTGGGCGCGAAGTTCAGCCTCAAGGCCTTCCACGACGCCGGCCTCACCGCCGGCACCATGCCCCTCGACGTCCTGGCCGACATGCTGGGCGAGTGGCCCGGCGCCTAGGCGCCCGCCGCCCACGCGGCCTTGCCGATCTGACCGACTTTCGAAGGACGCGCCATGAACAAGACCGGTGTGCTGGGCCTGCCCATGGGACTGATCATCGGCGTGATCTTCGGCGCCGTCATCCACAACATGGCGATCGGGATCTTGCTCGGCATCGCCCTGGGCGTGGGGATCTTCAAGTTCGGCGGTGGGAAGTCGTAGGGGGTGAGAGAGCGCGCCGGCCTAAAGGGCGACGCCGCACCAATTGGAACCCGTAGGATTCACCTGTCAAAGCACGACACACGCCCCATGGCGAGGCACCTACCGCCCAGAACGCCCCTGTTTTATAGACGAGCGCCCTCCGAGGCCAACAATTGCTGACAGTAACGACATGAACAGCCGGGCTCCGGACAAAATCACCGACTGGGCGCCACCCCGCCCTTCTTCAGCAGCCGCGCAGCGACACGGAAAAGGTCGGGCATATCGTATCGACCATCCGGCCTAAGAAAAAGCACACCGATCCGGGTCAGGCGCTCGATCAACTTGCTATGCTCATCCCCCTCCGAAGCGGGATCAAAGGGGGGCAAGAATTCTCCCGCTCGCGCACGCTTCATGACCGCTTCGATCGTTTCGGTCTCGTTCCAGCGGGAAGCAATAACTTCTGCTGGGCAAGGCACTTGCAAGCGGGCAAGTGGCGCTAGAATACGGCCAATCCAAGGAAATTCGATCCCAAGCTGATCAACTCGAACTTTCGAGGCCTCTCGTAATCCGTGTCGAATTCCCTCTGCGGTAATCGCTTGGCTAGACGAGTCAGTAGCAGCACGAGCAGCAGACACCATCAGGGTGAGAAAGCTTGGCTTGGACAAAGTGCAACCTATCCCGCCAATCATCATCGGCATCCGTTTTAAACTGGGCGAGGTGGGAAAGCAGAAGGCGGTACGCGGACCATCGAGCAATAATTCGGCTGCCAAAAAGTGACGGTATGCCGACGCTCGCATATCCCGTCCATAATCCTGCGCCATTCGTGCCTCAGTCGTTGGAAATACGAACGTAGCGGACAACGCAAAATTGCGACAGTCACGCTATATAACCTGGAGCGGATTATCCTCGGGCTAGCCAGGCGGGCTTCGAGGCTTGGCATGACGGCAAGATTAAAGCCCACCAGCCGAACCGATATAGGCGCCCGTTTGCAAACTGGTTTTTGTAGCTCCACCAAAATGCTGCGATCGCTTCCAGCTAGCTGGACATTTCAAATGCCCTTGATGATTCAATGGACGATAGGGCTCTGAAAGCCTGCGGGGCGTCGCGAGCCGCGACGAACCTCGCATAGCCCCCCGACGCCCAAGCTCCCAAAAATCCGCTACTGAGAGTCACTTGCATTTAGGCGAAAAGGCGGCCAGAAGCGTCGCCGTTCGGCGAGGCGCTCTGTCGGGAGTCGCCCGCCCATAGTCTGCGAATGATTCTTATTCGCTTATTTTGGGGATATTCCATGCGCATGTCCAAGCGGACGCGCGGCCTGTTGCTGGCCGGCGTCGCCAACCTCGCTCTCGCGGGCCTCGCCCAGGCTCAGACCACCGAGACCTCCGAAGAGACCACCACCGCGACCGCCAGCAAGCTGTCGCTGGGCAAGGTCGTCGTCTCGGCCGGCCAGGAGAAGGTGGCGATCGATACGCCCCAGGCCGTGACCACGATCGACCAGGAGGCCATCGACCAGGCCCAGGCCTCGACCATCGGCGACCTCTTGGCCGGCATCCCCGGCGTCAACACCATGGGCGGCGTCGGCGCCCTGGGCCAGGGCTTCAACATCCGCGGCATGGGCACGGGCCTGGCCGACAGCGACAGCCGCATCCTGATGCAGATCGACGGCGTCACGAAGTTCTACGAGCAGTACCGGATGGGCTCGTTCTTCAGCGATCCCGAGCTCTACAAGCGCGTCGAAGTGCTGCGCGGCCCGGCCTCGTCCACCCTCTACGGCGCGGGCGCCCTGGCCGGCGTGGTCAACTTCACCAGCAAGGACGCCGGCGACTTCCTGAAGGACGGCGACCGCTTCGCCGTGCGCCTGCGCGGCGGCGTCGAGAGCAACGCCGACGCCCGCTTCGGCTCCGGTATCCTGGCCCTGAAGCCGACCGCCA
Source organism: Caulobacter sp. GW821-FHT09B11 (assembly GCF_059418205.1). Lineage (NCBI taxonomy): Bacteria > Pseudomonadati > Pseudomonadota > Alphaproteobacteria > Caulobacterales > Caulobacteraceae > Caulobacter > Caulobacter sp. GW821-FHT09B11. Next base: position 124,135 of record NZ_JBWKPK010000006.1, read on the forward strand.
ACACCGAGCTGCTGGGCATGTACACCAGCCGCCGCAGCGACAACTACGAGAACGGCGACGGCGTCGAGGTCGCGGCCTCGGAGGCCAGTTCCGACAGCTACCTGGTCAAGGGCCGCTACTTCATCGGCGGGGCCAAGGGCCACAACGTCTGGGCCTCGTACCAGAACTGGAAGAACGACAGCACCCAGATCTACGACCAGTCCGAAGCCCTGGCCACGACGCCGGTGCGCCGCAAGACCACCGACGACACGGCCGTGATCGGCTACAACAACGACTTTGGCGGCAGCGACCTGTTCGACGTCGCCGCCCAGGTCTCCTACGCCAACACCAAGGTCAACCAGACCGACACGACCTTCCTGTCGGGCGTGCTGGAGTCGGAGTTCTCGTACAAGACCCTGCAGGGCCGCGCCCAGAACGTCTCGGAGTTCAGCCTCGGCGGCGACAACGTGGCGTTCCTGACGATCGGCGCCCAGGCCTACAAGCAGGAGCGCCGCAACCCGCGTCGCACCGCCACCGGCGTCAACCACGGCGCGGCCACCCACCCCGAAGGCGACATGGAGAAGTACGGCCTGTTCGCCCAGGGCGAGGTCGTGCTCGGCAAGCTGACCCTGATCCCGGGCGTCCGCGTCGACTGGACCAAGCTGCAGCCGGGCGAAGGCGTCACCACCACCACGGTGGTCAAGGACAACGGCGTCTCGCCTAAGATCGCCGCCCTCTACAGCCTGACCGAATGGGCCTCGGTGTTCGGCTCGATCGCCCACACCGTGCGCATGCCGGTGCTGGACGAGATCTACAGCCGCACGGCCACGGCCTCGACCAACTACAGCCTGAACCTCAAGCCCGAGGAGTCCGACAACATCGAGGTCGGCGGCACGCTGCAGTTCCGCGACCTGTTCGGCCAGGGCGACCAGTTCCGGTTCAAGACCACCGCCTTCCGCAACGACGTGAAGAACCTGATCACGCGCGGAACCTCGACCTCCAGCTACTTCGTCAATGTCGGCGAGGCGCGCTATTCGGGCGTCGAGGTCGAGGCCGAATACGGCGCCAGGCAGTTCTTCGCCCGCGGCTCGGTGTCGGTGATCGACGGCGAGAACCGCGTGACCGGCGCCTACCTCAACACCATCCCGGCAGACACCTTGAACCTGACCCTGGGCTATGTCTTCCCGACCCAGAACCTGACGGCCGGCTGGCGCGGCGAGTTCGCCGACGCCCAGAACCACGTGACCTCGACCTCGCTGGCCACGCCGGGCTACGCCGTCCACAACCTGTTCGTGACCTGGAAGCCGCAGGACGGCCTCCTGCAGGGCCTCGAGGTCCAGGCCGGCGTCGACAACCTGTTCGACAAGACCTTCCAGCGCCACCTGCTGTCGCTGGACGCCGAAGGCCGGACGTTCAAGCTGACCCTGGGTCGCACGTTCTGAAGCATTTTCGAGCGAAGTGGACACCGGTTCGCGTGAAGAAAATGCGCCCAAGCAAGAGACCAGAGCCTCGGCCTGACGAAGTCAGGTCGAGAAAGGCTCTGGCATGAGGACGCCCTGGCACGTTCGAGCCTGGGCGACGGGGGCGTCGTTGATGATCAACGGCGCCCTTGGCCTTGCCGTGATCCAGTGGGAGCAGAAGCCGGTCCTCGCCGTGATGGACGAGACGGCCATGCTGATCTCGCTGGGCGACCCGGCCCTCGACCAGACCGACAACGCGGCCTCGCCCGACGCCGATCCCGCGCCGACGCCGGTGAGCGAGCCGACGCCGCCGCAGCCGGCCCAGCCGGAGAAGCCGACGCCCAAGCCGCTGCCGCCGCGTCCCGATGGCTGGCTGACGACGGCCGCGCCCAAGCCCGCGCCGCCCTCCCCTGCTCCGCCTTCAGAGGCTCCGCGCCAGGCCGCGCCCGCCGCGGCCCAGGCCGCCGTGCCGGCCGCCGCCCGCGCCATGGAAGCCTCGGCCGCCAAGCCGCCCGCCGGCCAGCGCGACGCCGACAGCGTCCAGGCCCATGTCGGCTCTTCCAGCAGCTACGCCGCCCGCGTCCGCGCCTGGCTGGAGGCCCACAAGACCTATCCCAAGGCCGCCCGCATGCGGAAACAGCAGGGCACAGCCCAGGTGACCTTCGTCATCGACCGCGCCGGCCACGTGCTGGAATGCCGCCTCACCGGCCCCACCGGCCACGCCCTGCTCGACGCCGAAGTCCGCGCCATGGTCGCGCGGTCGGACCCGTTCCCAGCCCCGCCGCATACGGTGAAAGGCGACCGGATCGAGATGGACGCGCCGGTGGAGTTTTCGCTCAACTGACCCCTCTCCCCTTGCGGGAGAGGGTGGCCCGCGAAGCGGGTCGGGTGAGGGGTCTCTCAGAAAGATCCGCCGCGACAGCCGTCAGACCGGGGGAGGTCTTTCAGTTCTGAGAGACCCCTCATCCGACGGTCTTCGACCGCCACCTTCTCCCGCAAGGGGAGAAGGATTACGGCGCCTTGGTCCCCTCCACCGGCCCGAGATAGCTCTCCGGCGCTGGCCCCCGCGAAATCACCAGCCGCTGGAACACCACGCCCGGATCCACGCGCCACAGCCGCACCCGATGCGCGCCCGCCGATGGGACGCTCAGCGAAGTCGTCAGCATACGGATATTATCCGCCACCGCCTTGTCCCAGGCCTTCTCCGACGGGTCGGGAATGGTGTTGACCACCACCGGCGCGCCGTCGTCGATCGACACGGCGAAGCGGGGTCCGCCGCCGCCCGTGACGTCCAGGCCCGGCGAGACGAGGACCGACAGGTCCACCGGCCCCGCCGCCTCGAAATCCACCAGATAGTCCAGCACGGGACCCTTGCCGGGCTGGCTGGCCGGGGCCGTGGTCGGCGAGGTGGTGACGCCCGACAGGGTGCGGCCGAGATTGGGGATCACCGTCCAGCCGACGCCGTCCGCCGCCGTCGCCTTGGCATGGTGCGCGGCCTCGATGGCCAGCGGCTGGCCGGCCTCGACGAAGGCGCCCTTGGCCGGCGTGCGGAAGGCATTGTCGACCACCGCCGTGATCACAACGGCCTCGGCGGCCGTTCCCTTCACGGTGATCGGCACGCGATGGCGGCCGCTGGGCGCCTTGTCCCAGTCGACCGACACCTCCAGCCGCGTATCGCCCCCGGGTCCGGCCTCGCCGCGCGCGACCTTCAGCCAGGGCGCGCCCGAGGTCGCCTCGAACGAAATCTGAGCCGGACCGCGATTGAACACGTCGATCCAGCGCGAGGCCGCGCCCCAGCGGGTCAGCGGCGGCAGGTCGGCCGCCCGGTCCACCCCCGCCGCGCGGCCCTCGACGGCGACGCCCGTCACCGCCGCGTGCGGCACGGCCGGGCGCGCCAGCTCGGGCAGGATGTTGCGGTCGGGCTGCTGCCAGCCGGTGTAGCCGATGTGGGTCTGGTCCATCATGTGGACCCATTTGCCGCCGGCGATGGCGTCGTGCTGGCGCGTCAGCTCGGCGTCGCGCGCGAACAGGGCCTCGACCCTGTCGGCCTGCGCGGCCGCCGCGCTACGGCCCTGCTCGGCATAGAGCCGGTTGCGGCCGGCCGCAATGTAGAGCCGGTTGAAGTTGGCCGAGGCCGCGATCGGGAACCAGACCAGCTGGAAGAAGGCGTCGTCCTGGGCCTTGGGCAGGGCCTTGCGCACGGCGTCGGCCCGGCGTTCCAGCTCGCCCCACTCGGCCTCGACCCGCTCGGCCTCGCGGAAGTTCACCAGGCTGAAGGTCGTCCCGTCGATCAGCTCGGGCTTCCGCCGCGCATTGAGCTTCGTATAGCCGTCCAGCAGGGCCGCGATCTCGCCCGCCCGCTCGGCCCCGAACTGCGCCGCCGCCCAATCGCGGGTGTAGGTCGAGAGTTTCTCGACCGGCATGGCGGCGGGATCCCAGGCCATGTCGAGGAAGAACTCGGTCGGCAGCTCCATGGGCTTGAGGTCGCCAACATTGACGATCCACAGCCGGTCGGCGCCGCTCTCGTCGGCGCGCCGCATCTGCTCCCAGGTGCGCTCGACCTGGTTGGTGTTGAGCCACTTGTAGTTCCGCGGCCCGCCGACGTAGTCGAAGTGATAGTAGACGCCGTAGCCGCCCGGCCGCGTCTCGCCGGGCTTCGGCAGGCGGCGGATGTTGCCCCAGTTGTCGTCGGCGAACAGCAGGGTCACGTCGTCGGGCGCCCGCATGCCGGCGTCGTAATAGTCCTGCACCTCCTTGTAGAGGGCCCAGACCTGCGGCGTGGCGGACGGGTCCTTGCCGGTGACCTCGCCGATGATCTTGCGCTGGTCGGCGACGATGGTTTCCAGCAGGCGGGTGGCGGTGCCTTGCGTCATCGGCTCGTCGCCGTCGCCGCGCATGCCCACCGTGACCAGGCTCTCGTTGGCGCCCATCCGCTCGATGCCCTCGCGCCAGAAGCGGCGCAGCACCTCGGGGTTCTTCGAATAGTCCCACGGCCCCTGGCCGTAGCGTTCCCACTCGACGTGGTAGCGCATCATCGGCTCGTGATGCGAGGCGCCGATCACCACGCCCATCTCGTCGGCCAGCACGGCGTTCAGCGGGTCGTCGTCATAGAGCGACTTGCCCCACATGGCCGGCCACAGATAGTCGCCCTTCAGCCGCAGGATCAGCTCGTAGACCCGCTCGTAGAAGGCGTGGTTGAAGCCGCCGAAGGTGGCGTTGGCCCAGCCGTAGAGGGCCGGGTTCTCGTCGTTGAGGAAGATGCCCCGGTACTTGACCTTCGGGGCCTGCAGGTTGGCGCCCGGCGCCACCGTTAAATCACGGCGCACCGGTACGGGCACGTCGGCCCACCAGGTCCAGGGCGAGACCCCGGCCCGTTCGGAAAGGTCGTAGGCGCCGAAGATCGTCCCGCGCTTGTCGGCGCCGACGATGACCAGGGCGCGGGCCACGCCCGGACGCGGGTTGTCGACCACCTGCTGGACGAAGCCCTCCCAGCGGCCCTTCAGGCTGGAGACGTCGAGCTTGCCGGCCGCCACCAGGGCGTCGATCTGGGCGCTCCTGCCCAGCGTGCCGACGATGACCAGCGGCGCGTCCTTGGCCGGCTGGCCGCCGCCCGAGAGCTTGGAGAGGTCGCCGCGCAGGCCCTGCACGGCGCGCAGCACGCCGGGCCAGTCGGTGACGTCGGCCTCGACCCGCGCGGGCTTGCCGCCTTCGATCAGGGCAAAGCCGCCGGCCACGGGCGTCGCCGAGACGGCGGCCGGCTGGGCGGCGTGCGCGGCGACGGGCGCCGCCAGCACCAGGGCGGCGGCCAGCGCCAGGGCTGAGGCGGCCGCGCGAAGTCCCGCCACACTCATTGCGTCACCGCCAGCTCGAACGGCCCCAGCGGCAGGCCCGACAGGTCGAAGACGTTGAAGGTGGGCGCGTCGGCCCAGGCGAAGCGCACCCTGGTCGGGGTCAGGCCGGCCGGGACCGAGACCACCGCCCTGTCGCCCTGGACCCGGGCGTCGGCGAAGCGGCAGACGGCGGCGTCGCATAGCTCGAAGCCGATGGCGTGGTCGGAGCCGCGCGCCGCCAGCCGCTCGGCCACCTGCTCGAAACGCACCTCGACCGTGTCGCCGACCTGGCGGGCCGAGACCGGCGACGGGCCGTTGGTGACGGCCGCGCCGGCCAGGCGGCGCGCCCCCCGCGCCAGGCGCTTGCCGACGTCCTGCTTGTTGGTGGGGTGGATGTCGGACGGATCGCCGATGTCGGTGATCACGGCCAGGGCGGCGTGGCCGTCCCTGGCCACGGCGAGGCGCTGCCCCTCCCGAAGTTGCGCCCACCAGGAGTCTTCCGGCGCCAGCTGCGGCTTGCCGTAATTGGCCAGTTGCACCACCAATGCCGGCATGTCGGCCGGCTGTCCGGCGCGGCGCTCGGCCAGGAACTCTTTCAGCAGCGCCTGATAGGTCTGCGGCCGCCCGGTGTTTGTCTCGCCCTGGTACCAGGCCAGGCCCTTGAAGGCCCACGGCCCCATCGGCGCCAGCATGCCGTTGTACAGCGTCGACAGGCCCGACAGCGTGTCCCACGGCGCGCGCGGCGGCTCGCCGCTGGCCTTGGGCTCGACCTGGTAGCGCCAGTCGGCCAGCGGGATCCGCGTCCCGTCGGCCAGGACAAGGGCGCGGGGCGCGTCGCCGTACATGCCGCCGTTGGCGTAGCTGTCGAAGGCCGAGACGACGATGCGGTTAGCGCCGGCCTTAAGGCGCCCGGCCGCCAGCGGATAGGTGCGCACCGTGCCCGCCCCCGAGGTCGAGCCGATGCCGACGCCGTTGACGAAGGTGGTGTCGACCTCGTCGACTATGCCGATCTCGAGGCTGGCCGCGCCCTTCGCCTGGGCCTCCGTGAGCGTCACAGAGGTCTCGAACCAGACCACGCCGTCGAAGGCGGCCAGGGCCGGCACGCCCCAGCTTTCCCAGACGCCCAGCCCCTTGGGCGCGGGCGTCCAGGCGCCGTCGCCGAGCCACGGACCGCCGTCCGCGCCGTTGTGGCGCAGGCTCCACCAGGCCTTGATGGTCTCACCCCAGCGGCGGTCGGCGGCCGGGCGGTCCTTCAGCGACAGCTCCAGGGTGGTCAGGCCGTCCTCGTAGTTGCCGGCCCTGCGCAGGGCGGCCGGGCTCATCCAGGCCTCGATCGCAGACCCGCCCCACGAGGCGTGGACCAGGCCCAGCGGCGTCTTGTCGGTCTTCCGCAGCTCGCGGGCCATGTAGTAGCAGGCGGCCGAGAACGACCCGACGGCCTCCGGCTTTGCGGCCTTCCAGGCCGGCGGCTTGGAGAAGGCGCTCAGGGGCGTGCGGCTGTCGGCGTGGTCGACATAGGCCATGCGCAGGCCATCGTCGTTGGCCGAGCGGATCTCCGACCAGCTGTTGTTCCCGCGCTCGACCGGCAGCTCCATGTTGGACTGGCCCGAGCACAGCCAGACGTCGCCGACCAGCACGTCGCTGACCGTCTGGGTCGCGCCCGAGGCGGCCCTGGCCTGCAGCGTATAGGGACCGCCCGCCGCGAAAGCCGGCAGGTCAGCGCGCCAGGCGCCGTCGGGGCCGGCGGTGGCGGTGGCGGTCCTGTCGCCGAGGGTGATCGTCACCGCCTCGCCCGGCTTGGCGCGGCCGAACACCGGCAGGGGCCGGTCGCGCTGCACCACCGCATGGTCGGCGAACAGGCCGTTGAGCAGCGGACCTTGAGCGGCGGCGGGCGTGGCCATCACGGCGGCCAGCAGGATCGGCGCGACACGGCGCATGCGGATAACTCCCTCGCGGCCGCCTGAGGCGGCTCGTTCGTTATAGATCCTCCCCCTCTGGGGGAGGTGGCCCAGAGGGCCGGAGGGGGC
>NZ_JBWKPK010000006.1:131437-198729 GCF_059418205.1 Caulobacter sp. GW821-FHT09B11
CGCTCCGCGACAGCTCCCCCAGAGGGGGAGCATCTATCCCTAAACCACCGTCAGCTTCGTCGCCTTCAGGTCCACCGAGTTCGGCCCCACGAGGATCGAGAAATCCCCCGGCTCGACCACCCGCTTCATCGCCAGATTCCACATCCACAGATCCGACGGCTTCACCTCGAAGGTCACGGTCTGCTTCTCGCCCGGGGCCAGGGTCACGCGCTTGAAGTGCTTCAGCTCCAGCACCGGACGGGTCACCGAGGCGGCCTCGTCGTGGATGTAGAGCTGCACCACCTCGTCGCCGGCGACCTTGCCGGTGTTGGCGACATCGACCGACACCGTCGTGCTCTCGCCCTGGCCGATGCGGGCCTTGGAGAGGCGCGGGGCCGAGATGTCGAAGGTCGTGTAGGAGAGCCCAAAGCCGAACGGATAGAGCGGGCTGGTCTGGCGGTCGAACAGATAGCCGCGGCGGGCCGTGGGCTTGCGGTTGTAGTAGATCGGCAGCTGGCCGACGTCGCGGGCGATGCTGACCGGCAGCTTGCCGCCCGGATTGGCGCGGCCGAACAGCACGTCGGCGGCGGCGTTGCCGGTCTCCTGGCCCAGGTACCAGCCCTCGACCAGGGCGTCGGCCTTCTGCGCCAGGAGGTTCACCGACAGCGGCCGGCCGTTGAGCAGGAACACCACGGTCGGCTTGCCCAGGGCGAAGATCGCCTGGGCCAGATCGTTCTGCTGGCCGACTAGGTCGAGGCTGTCGCGGTCGCCGAGGTGGGCGTCGGCCCAGGCCTCGCGGCTGGTCTGCTCGTTGTCGCCCAGCACCATGACGACGACGTCGGCCTTTTTCGCGACCTCGACGGCTTCGGCGATGAGCTTGGCGTTCACGGCCGGATCGACCAGCTTGACCTCGTCGGCGGCCCAGACGCGCTTTTCGGTGATCCGCACGGCCTCGGCGTAGTCGAGGGCGAAGCCCTGGGCCTTGGCCTCGGCGCTCAGCCCCTCCAGCACCGAGACCACGTGGCGCGGCTCGTCGGAATAGCCGCCGATCGGGGTGTCCTTGGCGTGGGTTCCCAGCAGGGCCAGGCGCTTGATGTTCTTGCCGTCCAGCGGCAGCAGGCCCTTGTCGTTCTTCAGCAGCACCACCGCCTTGCGGGCGGCCTCGCGGGCCAGGGCGATCGCTTCCGGCGTCGCCGTCCTGGCGTCGGCGGCCTTTTCATCCGCATACGGATTTTCGAAGAAGCCGCCCTCGAACTTGATCCGCAGCACCCGCGCCACGGCCGCATCGACCTCGGCCTCCGGGATGCGCCCCGAGCGCACCAGTTGCGGCAGCAGGACATAGGCCTCGCCGTCGGGCAGCTCGACATCGACGCCCGCGTGCATGGCCATCACCGCCGTGTCGGCGATCTGGTCGGTCAGCTTGTGGCGGCTGATCAGCTCCTTGATGGCGAAATAGTCGCTCTGCACCGAGCCCTGATAGCCCCACTCGCCGCGCAGCACGTCGGTCAGCAGCCAGCGGTTGGCGTGCGAGGGCACCCCGTCGATCTCGTTGTAGCTGGGCATGACCGAGCGGACGGGCAGTTCCTTCACCGCCCGTTCGAACGGCGGGAAGAAGTTCTCGCGCAGGGTCCGCTCGGCGATCTGGGCGGGGCCGACATTGGTGCCGTTCTCGGGCTGGCCGTGGCCGGTCATGTGCTTGAGGGTGACGAACACCTTGTCGGGCGCCAGCGGCAGGGTCTTGCCCTGGAAGCCGCGGATGGCGGCCAGGCCCATCTCGGCGCAGACGTGCGGGTCCTCGCCATAGGTCTCCTCGATGCGGCCCCAGCGGGGGTCTCGGGCCACGTCGACGACGGGCGCGAGCGCGATGTTGGAGCCCCGCGCCCGCATCTCCCTGGCGGCGGTGGCGAAGATCTTCTCCACCAGCTCCGGATCGAAGGTCGAGGCCAGGGCGATGGCCTGGGGGAAGCTCGTCGCGTCGCGGGCGACGTAGCCGTGCAGGGCCTCGTCGTGCATCAGCATCGGAATGCCCAGGCGCGTCTTCTCCACCGCCCACTTCTGGGCGGCGTTGGTGTAGCGGGCGGTCTGCGGGGCGTTGCGGCCGATCGAGCCGTCGTCGGCCCCAGCGGCGGCGTTGACCTCGGTCGTGGGCTTCAGGCCCTTGCGGTCGGTCGGGCGCGAGATCTGGCCCAGGCCGTTGGGGAAGTTCTTGCTGGCGGTCTCGGGCGAGAAGTCGCCTTCGGGCGTCTGGATCGCGGCCTTGGTCAGCCAGATGCCGATCAGCTGGGCGGCCTTCTCCTCCAGGGTCATGCGCCCGAGCAGGTCCTTGACCCGCGCCTCGACCGGCTGGGCGGCGTCCTTGTAGAGCGGCTTGTCGCCCCCCCCTGGCTTGTTCGCTTTCGGCGCGGCGCGGACCACCGGGGCCATGGCGGCGCCGAGAGCCGCCAGGCTGACGCCCAGCGTGCGGCGGGTAAGGGTGGTGGTCATCCTTGCGTTTCCCCAGCATTCAGTCACGGCGGCTTCGCGCCGTCTTGCCTGGCACTATGGGAGAGCTTGTCAGACCACTCAAGCCCAAATGTTACCGGTCACTTCATTGATTAGCCGACGGTGGCGAGCCGCGCAGCTAGTGGTCATGGCTACCCGCTTCCAATTCCTCGACCTTGTTCTCAAGCTCGGAAATCCGAGCCTCAAGATCAGCGATCTTGGCCGACTCCGACACCGATGTGTCGGCGACGTCGGCCGCGATATCGGAGACCTCGTCTTGCTGCTTCGTACTCAGACTTGGTCCCCCACATGCCGTTACACATGCGGCAAGTGCCACAATCAAAATCCTTCGCATTTCCCCCCTCCTCACAGCCTACAAGCCAGTCACCCCGCCCAGGCGTCCACCACCCCCTCCAGCACGGTCAGCGGCGTGGGGCCGACCAGCAGGGCGGTGTCGTGGTAGCGGCGGATGTCGAACTTGCCGCCGAGCCTTGCCTTGGTCCGCTCGCGCAGGGCCGCCCAGACGGTGTGGCCGACCTTGTAGGAGCAGGCCTGGGCGGGGTTGGCGCAGTAGCGCTCGACCTCGCGGGTGACGCGCCCCTCGTCGTCGCCGCCGGTCTCGATCATGTAGGCGATGGCCTTCTCGCGGCTCCAGCCCTTGGCGTGGATGCCGGTGTCGACCACGCAGCGCGAAGCCCGGAACAGCCGCGCCTGGTACATGCCCAGCAGGCCCAGGTCGTCGTTCTCGTAGAGGCCCATCTCCATGGCCACCTGCTCGGCGTAGAGCGCCCAGCCCTCGGTGTTGGCCGAGAAGAACATGTTCTGCCGCAGCTTCGGCAGGCTGCCCTCGGCGGTCAGGGCCAGCTGGAAGTGATGGCCCGGCGCGGCCTCGTGATAGGTCAGGGTCGGCAGGGCGTAGCGCGGGCGCTCGGCCGTGTCGCGCAGGTTGATGTAGAAGGCCCCCGGGCGCGAACCGTCCAGCGGCGGGCGCTCGTAATAGCCGCCCGACGAGCCGGCCTCGGTATAGGGCGGGATGCGGCGCACCTCGACCGGGATCTTCGGCGTAATCCCGAACCATTGCGGCAGCTTGGGCTGCATCTCGGCGATCAGGCGATTGCAGTACGCCAGGATCTGGGCCCGGCCCTCGTCGGTGTTGGGATAGGCCTCGCCCGGCAGGTCCTTCAGGGCCGCCATGCGCTGGCCGACGCTGCCTTGGGTGAAGCCGCGCTTCTTGAGGATCTCGTCCATCCGCGCCTGGATCTGCGCGCCCTCGTCCAGCCCCAGGCGGTGGACCTCGTCAGGGGTCTTTTCGGTCGTGGTGTAGATGCGCAGCAGCGCCGCATAGAAGGCCTCGCCGTCCTTGAAGCGGCTCATGCCCGCCTCGTGCACGGCCTTGGCGCGGACGGCGGTCAGGGTGTCGATCTGGCGGTCCAGGGCCGGGTGGATCTGGCCGGCCAGCAGGGCGGCGGCCTTGGCGTCGTAGTCGCCATAGGCCTTGGCGCGGCGGGCCATCGAGGCGACCAGCACGTTCTTCTCAGGCGGCAGAGCGCGGAACTGCTTCAGCTGGCCGATGGCCTTGTCGAGGATGAAGTCCGACGGGATCACGCCCTTGGCGGCGTCGGCCCGCACCCGCTCGCTCTCCTGGTCGAGCACACCGGCGAAGCCGGCCATGCGGGCCAGGTAGCTGTCGGCGTCGGCCGCCGACTTCACCTCGTGCTTGTTGTCGAGGAAGCTGGGGACCGACGAATAGCCGCCGTAGAACTGGGTCACCACGAACGGCCGCGACATCGCCCCGTAGTCGAAGCCCGAGGCCTTGTCGCGCGCGCCGTAGTAGTAGGCGGCGGTGTCGTAGTTGACGGCGTCGTCGCCGCTCAGCGCCTTGCGGTCGATGGCCTTCAGGCGCGCAAGACGCTGGGCCGGCTCCTTGCGTTCCTTGATCCAGGCCGCGATCGAGCGGTCGCCGAGCCTGGCGCGCGCGCCGGCGTGGGCGCCGGTGTCGAGGCCCAGATTGGTGGCCTGCTCGGGGTTCTCGCTCAGGTCCTCGTCGAAGAACGTGTCGAACAGGGCGTAGAGCCTGGCCCGCTCGTCCTTCGGCGCGGCCATGGCCGGCAGGGCCCTGGAGACGGCGGCGGCGGTCGCGCCCGCCAGCAGATGGCGGCGATCGAGCTTGAGGGTGGAATCGGACATTTGGCCTCCCGGACATGCGCGGCCGCGCGTCTTGGAAGCAAAGCCGTCCGGCGCCTCGCGGCCCCGGGCGCCGGACGGCTCTATGGGCTTACTTGCGGGCGGCCAGGATGTCGTCCAGGCGCGCCGGGGTCCCGGCGATGCGCTCCAGGCGCGGGTAGCGCAGGCCGCCCGTGTAGTCGAGCTTCACGGTCCGGTAGCGCGAGCCTTCCTTGACCAGCAGCTCGACCGGCTCGCCCTTGGCCGTGGCCTTGACCGCCGCCTTGAGCTTGTCGGCGTCGAAGGCCTCGCCGTTGACGGCCACCAGGGTCAGGCCCTGGGTCAGGCCGGCCTTGAAGGCGGGACCGCCCCACTGCACGTCGGTCAGCACGCCGTCCGAGCCCAGCGACAGGCCGATGGAATAGGCCAGGTTGGTGGTCTTGCCGCGCGTTTCCGAGACCTTGAAGTAGTCGGTCGGGGTGTCGGTGTAGACCAGCTTGTAGCCGCCGCGGGTCAGGCCATCGAGCGGGGCCTTGGGGTTCACGCCCTCGATACGGTCCTTCAGGAAGGTGGCCCAGTCGTAGGCCACGACGCCGTTCAGGGCCGAGACCACGTCGTCGAAGGTGTAGGTGTGCGAGACGTACGAGCCGTCGGCCACGCCGAAGAAGGCCTTGGCGAAGTCGTCGAGCGACTTCTTGCCGCCGGTCTTCTCGCGGATCAGCGTGTCGGCGTCGAGCCAGACCAGTTGGCCTTCCGAATAGTAGTCCTCGCTGCGCTGGTACGACAGCCAGGACAGCGGCTTGCGGTTGGCGATGATCGGGTCGTTGGTGGTGTCCTGCACCGGGCGCCAGTCGCGGCCGCGACGGCTGTCGTAGGCGGCGGCCGTCATGGCGATGGCGTCCAGCGTCTGCTCCTTGGAGAGCAGGGTCGAGCGCGCCGACAGCACGTAGCCCCAGTACTGGGTCTGGCCCTCATAGACCCACATCAGGCTGTCGCGCATCGGGGTGTTGAGGGTCGGGGTCCAGAGATCCGCCCCGCGGCGGAACTTGCCGTTCCACGAGTGGGTGAACTCGTGGGGCAGCAGGTCGCGGCCGACATAGGCCTTGTCCCAGTCGGTGAAGTACTTCGGCGCGACGCGGTTCTCGCTCGACTGGTGGTGCTCCAGCCCGATGCCGCCCAGCTGGTCCGACAGTGCCACCAGGAAGTCGTAGTGGTCGTAGTGGTGCGAGCCGTAGAGCTTGTAGGCCTGCTGCACGAGGTTCTTGTGGGCCTGCAGCTGCTCGGGTTTGAACTCCAGGAGCTCGGGCTTGTCGGCGATCATGTTCAGGCGCACCGGAACCTTGGCGCCCGGATCCAGCTCGACCGACTTGAAGTAGCGGCCGGCGAACATCGGCGAGTCGACCAGGGTCTCGACCGTGGTCGGCTTGAAGGTCGTCACCTGGCCTTCGGTCTTGCCGACCTCGAGGGCCGAGGCGAACTGGAAGCCTTCCGGCAGCTTGACGGTCGGCTCGACGGCGATGCGGCGGGTGAAGTGGCCGGCCGGATACATGGTCATCTGCAGCCACTGCAGGTTCAGCATGTCCGGGGTCATGACCATGCGGCCGACCTTGGTCTCGACCGGCGACAGGAACTTGTAGGCGAGGTTCAGCTCGGTGACGCCGGCCGGCACGTCGATGTGGAAGGCGTTGACCTCGACCACGTCGCGCTTCCACGGGATCACCTGGCCATTGGCGGTGATCACCAGGCCCGCCAGCTTGTCGATGTCGTTGCGCGGCGAGTGGCCGCCCGGCACCCACTCCGGATAGTAGACAGTCAGCGGGCCGGCCTTGGCCACCGGCAGGGTCAGCTTGATGTCGAAGATCTTGCGTTCGAGGTCGGTGGCGTCGACGTAGAGCTTCAGCGTCCCCGGATAGGCGACGTCCTGCGGGGCGACGATCGGCGGGGTCGGCGGGGCCGGCTGAGGCAGATAGTCCTGGGCGAGAGCGGCGCCGCCCACCAGCGACAGCAGCGAAACCGAGAAGAAAAGCGCTTTCACGAAACGACCCCAATGCAGCCCGCGAAGTCCCCTCGCGGCAGGAAGCCTGGATGTTTCTTTTGTTGGGGCCCGCTTGTCGAGACGAACTTGGCCGGACGGCGTTATCGTGCGGTCCGGCGGCCGCGTCCGCCCGGGTCCGCCGCCGCAGCGAGGATTTGACAGGCAGGCGACGCGAAGCGAGAGAGGGCGCGATGATGCTATCTCCGGGCGATCCGGCTCCCCAACTCGTGGCGGCGACCTCGTCGAACCCGCGCTTCGTGCTGGACACGGCGGCGGGACGCTATCTGCTGCTGGGCTTTCGGCCCTTGCACGACGCCGCGCTCGCCCAGTCCATGGACCGTTTCGTCGCCGACCACCGCCGCCTGTTCGACGACGACAAGCTGGCCTTCTTCGGCGTCCAGAGCGACCCGGCCGAGTTCGAGACCCGGATCGACAGCCTGCCGGGCGTCCGCTGGTTCAGGGACCCCGGCCAGGCGACGTGGCGCGTCTGCGGCATGCTGGACGAGACGGGCGAGCAGCCGGGCTGGCTGCTGATCGACCCCAGCTACCGCGTGCTGGCGACCTGGCGGATGGACCAGTTCGACGCGCTGTCGACGGCCCTGCACGCCCTTCCCCCGGTGAGCGCCCACGCCGGCGTCGAGCTCTTCGCGCCCGTGCTGGTCGCGCCGCGGATCTTCGAACCGGAGCTGTGCCAGGCCCTGATCGCCGCCTACGACGCCGAGGACCGCGATCGCTCGGGCTTCATGCGCGAAGTCGACGGCAAGACCGTCGTCGTCCACAACCCCCAGCACAAGATCCGCCGCGACTTCATACTGCCGCCGGGATCGCTTCACGCCGCCGCGCGGCAGCGCATCACCCGCCGCCTGGCGCCGCAGATCTTCAAGGCCTTCCAGTTCGCCGCCACCCGGATGGAGCGCGACCTGGTGGCCTGCTACGACGCTGACGAAGGCGGCTTCTTCCGGCCGCACCGCGACAACACCACCAAGGGCACGGCCCACCGGCGTTTCGCGGTGACGATCAACCTGAACGCCGAGGACTACGAGGGCGGCGACCTGCGCTTCCCCGAGTTCGGCCAGCGCCTGTACCGCGCCCCGACCGGCGGCGCCGTCGTCTTCTCGTGTTCGCTGCTGCATGAGGCCGCGCCGGTCACCCGCGGGCGGCGCTACGCCTTCCTGCCGTTCCTCTATGACGAGCCCGCCGCGGCCCTGCGCGAGAAGAACGCCGGCTTCGTCGCCCACGACGGCTACGCCTATCGCGCGCACGGGTCGGAAGGCCAGGCCGAGGACCAGGACGCCGCCCCAGCGTCGTCTCAGGCGTCCAGTTCGGGATAACGACGGAAGATCCCCATCTCGTTGAACGGGATGCGCCGCTCCGACGCCAGGTAGGCGGCGATGCGCGGCAGGTCGGCGACGCGGTCGCGCAAGGCCGTGACCTTGGGAAGGTCAGGCTCCAGCCGCGCCATGGCGCGCGGGAAGGCGTAGCGCAGACCCTCCATCGCCTGGAACAGCGACAGGTCGGCATAGCTCGCCGCGCCGCCGGCCAGCCATGCGTCGCCGCCCTCCAGGGCCCGCTCGAACCAGCCCATGAACTTGGGGATCCGCTCGGACCGGAACTCGGCCGCCCTTCGCCGCGCCTCGTCCTTCTGGTCCTCGTAATAGAGCCCGGCCCCGACCGGATGGTGGGTGTCGTGGGCCTCGACCACCAGGTCGGCGATGGTCAGCTGCAACTGGTTGACCCATAGCCGGCCGCTCTCGGCGACGGGCGTCAGGTCGTGCTTCGGACCGAGATAGAGCAGGATGTTGGCCGTCTGGCCGATGACGAGGTCGCCGTCGACCAGGAACGGCGGCGCGAAGGCCGCGCGCGGTCCGCCCAGCTCGGCCAGGTCGTCCATCAGGGCGTCCTCGCCGCCGCCCTTGCCTTCGGGCTGGCGGGCGACATCGACATAGGGCGCGCCGGCCGCTTCCAGCGTCAGGCGCACGAACTCGCCGCGCCCTTGAATCCCCGGCCAATAATGCAGCTGATAGGTCATGGTCACAGAACCGATCGCGGGCGGATTGTTTCCAATCGCGGCCGCGGCGCGATCGGGTCTTGTAATTGCAAGTCGCTCTCAAGTATGGACGGCGGCACCGAAGCTCGTCCTTGCCGGAATCCCGTGAAAGCCGCCGCCGAACAGAACCGCCGCTCCTTCTGGCTGAAGCAGTTGCACCAGTGGCACTGGATCAGCGCGGCGCTCAGCCTGGTGGGCATGCTGCTGTTCGCGATCACCGGCTTCACCCTCAATCACGCCGGCCAGATCGAGGCCGAGCCCAAGGTGGTCACCCGCAAGGCGACCCTGCCCGCCGACCTGCTGGCCGAGCTGGCCAAGGGGCCGGTGGAGGGCAAGCGCCCGCTGCCGATCAAGGTCGAGACCTGGCTCGACAAGGCCGTCGACGCCGACATCGCCCGCCGCGTGGGCGAATGGTCCGACACCGAGGTCTATCTGGCCCTGGCCCGTCCCGGCGGCGACGCCTGGATCGCCATCGACCGCGAGACCGGCGCCGTCGAGCATGAAAAGACCACGCGCGGCGCGGTCAGCCTGCTCAACGACCTGCACAAGGGCCGCAACGCCGGCAAGGCCTGGGGCTGGTTCATCGACATCTTCGCCGGCGCCTGCGTCATCTTCACGGTCACCGGCCTGATCCTGCTGCAATTCCACGCCCGCGGGCGGCCGATGACCTGGCCGCTGACCGCCGCCGGGCTGGCCATACCGCTTCTCCTCGTGATCCTGTTCGTCCACCTCTAGAGAAAGGCCGCCTTCCGTGAAGCTCACCGTCTCCCTGCTGACCTTCGCCGGCGCCGCCGTCGGCGCTCCGGCGATGGCCGCAGACCTCAACGTCACCGTCGAGATCCCGCGCCTGACCGTGGCCGAGTACCACAAGCCCTACGTCGCCATCTGGGTCGAAGGCCCCGACGCCGCCGCGGCCGCCACCCTGGCCGTCTGGTACGACGCCGACTCCCGCGAGGACAAAGGCCAGAAGTGGCTGAAGGACATGCGCCAGTGGTGGCGCAAGGCCGGCCGCGCCATGAGCTTCCCCGCCGATGGCGTCACCAGCGCGACCCGCGCGCCGGGTCCGCAGAAGCTCGTCTTCAGCGGCGCCAAGAGCGAGCTCTCCAAGCTGAAGCCGGGCGCGTACACGCTGGTGGTCGAGGCCGCCCGCGAAGTCGGCGGCCACGAGGCCGTCCGCGTCCCGTTCACCTGGGGCAAGCCCGGCAAGGTCGCCACCGCCAAGGGGACGGCCGAACTCGGCGCCGTCTCGGTCACCGTCAAATAAGAGGGGATAACGCCATGAACATCCGCAAGCGCCTCCTGGCCCTCACCGCCCTCACGGCGGCGTTGGCCGCCCTGCCCATCGCCGCCAACGCCCACCGCGGCTGGATCGTGCCCTCCGCCACCGTCCTGTCGGGCGACGGCGCCTGGGTGACGGTCGACGCGGCCGTCTCGAACGAGCTGTTCTATCCCGACCACCGGCCGATGCGCCTGGACGCCGTGGTCATCACCACGCCGGACGGCACGACCGAACCGCTGAAGAACGGCTCGACCGGCCAGTACCGCTCGGTGTTCGACGTCGAGCTGGCCAAGCCCGGCACCTACCGGATCGGCACCGCCTCCAGCAGCGTGATCGCCAGCTGGACCGAGAACGGCGAAGTGAAGCGTTTCCGGGGTTCGGCCGACGACTTCGCCAAGCAGGTTCCGGCCGGCGCCGCCGACCTGAAGACCATCAAGAGCTTCAACCGCAACGAGACCTTCGTCACCCGCGGCGCGCCCACCGCCGTGACGTCGACCGGCAAGGGCCTGGAGCTGGTTTCCGTCACCCACCCCAACGACGTGGTGGCCGGCGAAGCCGCGACCTTCAAGTTCGTGATCGACGGCAAGCCCGCCGCCGACCTGGAAGTGACCATCGTGCCGGGCAATTCGCGCTATCGCGCCAGCCCGGGCGAGATCAAGGTCAAGACCGGCCCCGACGGCGCGGTGAAGTTCACCCTGCCGGAAGCCGGCATGTACTGGCTGAACGCCAGCGTCCGCACCGGCGAGACCGGCCGCGGCGGCGGCATGGGCGGCCCGGGCGGCGGCGCTCCGGGCGGCCAGGGCGGTCCCGGTGGTCAGGGCGGCCCGCAAGGCGGTCCTCCCGGCGGCGGTCAAGGTGGTCCGGGCGGCCCCGGCGGCGGCCAGACCGGCCCGCTGGCCGGCAACGGCTTCAGCGCCAGCTACACCGCGACGTTCGAAGCCCAGCGTCCGTAACGCCTGACCTGCTCCTCCCCCGCTCGCGGGGGAGGGGGACCACGAAGTGGTGGAGGGGGCGGCGGCGCGCACCGCGCCTGAACTCGCCCCCTCCGTCACGCTGCGTATCCGCAGCGCGCCACCTCCCCCGCTTCGCGAGGGAGGAGCTTGGACACCGCCTCTCCCCATGACCCGCGTCCTCGTCCCCCTGATCAGCGAACCGCCGGCCCGGCCGGTGGGCGGGGTCGTGCGCGGGTTCGACGGGGCAAGCATGGGCACGACCTGGTCGGTCAAGGCGGTGCTGCCCGCGACCACAGATCTTCCCGCCATGACCGCCATGGTCCAGCGCGCCCTCGACCAGGTGGTCGCGCAGATGAGCGCCTGGGACCCGATGTCGGCGCTCTCGCGCTTCAACCGCTCGGCGGCCGGAACCTGGACCGCCCTGCCGGCCGGCTTCGCGACCGTGCTGCGCCGCGCCCTTGAGGTCGCGACCGACAGCGACGGCGCCTTCGACCCGACCCTGGGCGCGATCACCGACCTCTGGGGCTTCGGCCCCCGCCCCTTCTCCGGCGAGCCGCCCGGCGCCGACGCGCTGGACGCCGCCCGCGCGCCCATGGGCTGGCGCCGCGTGACGCTGGACGGCGACGCGCTGTTTCAGCCGGGCGGGCTTCACATCGACCTCAACGGCATCGCCAAGGGCTTCGGCGTCGACGAGGCCGCCCGCGCCCTCGATCGGGCCGGCGTGCGCTCCTACCTCGTCGAGGTCGGCGGCGAGCTGCGCGGCACGGGCGCCAAGCCCGACGGCCAGCCCTGGTGGGTCGAGTTGGAACGCCCGCCGGTCGCCGGCGCCAACGACGAGGCCGCCCCGCGCACGGTGCTGGCCCTGCACGGCCTGTCGGTGGCGACCTCGGGCGACTACCGCCGGTTCTTCGACCATGCGGGCAAGCGCTACGCCCACACCCTGGACCCCGCCTCGGGCGCGCCGTGCGACGCAGGCGTGGTCAGCGTCACCGTGCTGCATGCCGAGTGCATGACCGCCGACGCCCTGGCCACGGCCCTGACCGTGATGGGCCCCGACGCCGCCCTGGCCTTCGCAATGGCGCGCGACCTGCCCGCCCTGATCGTCACGCGCGGCCCCAATGGCCTCAGCGAGCGTCTGTCGCCGGCCCTGCAGGCGATGCTCGACGAATGACCGACCTGCTCTCCAGCCTGCCGCCGGGCTCGCGCCGCCTGGTCCTGGCCGCGATCGTCGTCGGCCTCTACCTGCTGCTGTGCGCCGGGATCGCCCTGAAGGTCGCCCTGCGCAAGGCCAAGGCCCGCCGCGAGGAGAAGGCCCTGGCCTCCGGCGCCGGCGAGCCGGTGCTCGTGGCCTTCGCCAGCCAGACGGGCTTCGCCGAGGAGCTGGCCCTGGCGACGGCCAAGGCGTTGCAAGCCGCGAATGTGCCGGTGCGCCTGCGCGAACTGGCCGCCGTCGAGCCCGCCGACCTGACCGGCCGCGCCCTCTTCATCGTCAGCACCACGGGCGAGGGCGACGCCCCCGACAACGCCCGCCGCTTCATCCGCGACGTCATGGCCACCGAGCCGGACCTCTCGGGCCTGACCTACGCCGTGCTGGCCCTGGGCGACAGCAGCTACGCCCACTACTGCGCCTTCGGTCACAGCCTGGACGCCTGGCTGGCCCGCAACGGCGGCGCGCGCCTGTTCGACGCGGTCGAGGTCGACGACGGCGAGGCCGCCGCCCTGCGCCACTGGCAGTCGCAGCTTTCGGTGCTCACGGGCTCGACCGACGCCCCCGACTGGAGCCGCCCGGCCTATGGCCGCTGGAAACTGGCCGACCGCCGCCTGCTCAATCCCGGCTCGGCCGGCGAAGGCGCCTTCCACGTCAGGCTCGAACCGCTGGACGGCGACGTCGCCTGGCAGGCCGGCGACATCGTCGAGATCGGCCCCCGCAACGCCCCGGCCGAGGTCGCCGACCTGCTGTCGCGCCTGTCGCTTTCCGCTGACGCGCCGGTAAAGGCCGACGAGGCGGCTGCGCTGGGTGAGGCCCTCTCCTGGCGCCGCCTGCCGCACGAGGAGGCGGCCATCAAGGCGCTGGCCGGCGCCGCGCCCCAGGCCCTGGTCGACACCCTGCCCGCCCTGCCCCACCGCGAATACTCCATCGCCTCCCTGCCCGCCGACGGCGGGGTCGAGCTGGTCGTGCGCCTGATGCGCCGCGCCGACGGCAAGCCGGGCCTGGGCTCGGGCTGGCTGGTCGAGCATGCGGAGGTCGGATCCGAGATCGCCGGCCGCGTGCGTTCCAACCGCAGCTTCCACGCCCCGGCCGACGACCGGCCGATGATCCTGATCGGCGCCGGCACGGGCCTGGCCGGCCTGCGCAGCCACCTGAAGGCTCGCGCCGCCCTGGGCCGCAAGCGCAACTGGCTGGTGTTCGGCGAGCGCTCGTCGACCCACGACTTCTTCCACCGGGAAGAGATCGAGGCCTGGGTCGCGTCGGGCGTGCTAGCGCGGCTGGATCTCGCCTTCTCCCGCGACCAGACCGAGAAGGTCTACGTCCAGCACCGCCTGCGGGCGGCCGCCGACGAGGTCCGGGCCTGGGTGGCCCGGGGCGCGGCGATCTATGTCTGCGGCTCGCTGGAAGGCATGTCGCGCGAAGTCCACGCGGCCCTGGCCGAGATCCTGGGCGGGGGCGCGCTGGAGGACCTGGCGGATCAGGGGCGGTATCGGCGGGACGTGTACTGAGGCGGCGTAGCCCCTCACCCTCCCACGCCTTCGGCGCGGGCCCCTACCTCTCCCCATGGGAGAGGTGTTTCCGAAGCGGCCAGCCTTTTCTTCAACCTCTCCCAGAGGGAGAGGGAGGGGCCCATTGCGCAGCAATGGGAGGGTGAGGGGTTACGGCCTCAGCCGCGCCCGCTCCTCCGGCGTATTGGCCCCCAGGATCCGCGCCTTCGCATCCACGGGACATTCCAGCACCACGAGCCCAGCCCGCTCCACGAGCCGCCGCAGCGGCCAGCCCGGCAGCGCCCCTGCCGGCACGGCCCCGAGCGGCAGCACCATCGGCACCGGCGACACGTCGAAGGTCGCGCCCGCCTCCGCCGCCAGCAGCGGCGCCAGATCGTCCACGGTCAGGGTCGGCGCATCGACCGCCAGCACCAGCGCCCGCGCGCAGCCCCGCGCCCGCAGCGCCGCGACGCCCGCCAGCACGCCGCCGACCGGCCCAGCGCCCTCCTCCGGATCGGGAACCCAGTCCAGGCCGTAGTCGCGCCCGGCGGTCAGCACCACGCTCGCCCCGGCCGCCCGGGCCAGGGCCGCGACGCGGTCGACGGCGCGCAGACCGTCCCAGTCCAGCAGGGCCTTGTCGCGCCCCATCCGGACCGAGCCGCCGCCGCAGAGAATGACAGCCCCCAGGGGAGCATCGAACACAGTCATGACGCCCTCCTTACGCCCGCCCGGAGACCGCTACCAAGGCCGCGCTTCCCCATGGCGCGAGAAACGGTCTAGACTCGCCCAAAAGGGACGGACTTCTCAGTCATGAACGAACGCACCGAGCGCACGCGGCGCCGCAGCAGCCAGAGCGCCACGATCCGCGACGTCGCCGCGCGGGCCGGGGTGTCGCCCATGACCGTCTCGCGGGTCATCAACCGCGAATCCACCGTCAAGGAAGAGACCCGGGCCCTCGTCGAGGCGGCCATCGCCGAGCTCAACTACGCCCCCAACCCCGCCGCCCGCAGCCTGGCCGGCAGCGCCCCGTTCCGCATCGGCCTGCTCTACGACAACCCCTCGACCGGCTATCTGTCGGAGTTCCTGGTCGGGGCGCTGGACGAGAGCAGCCGCACCGGCTCGCAGATCGTCATCGAGAAGTGCGCCGAGCCGGAACTGGCCGGCGCCACCCTGGCCCGACTGCTGAAGACCGGCGTCGATGGTTTGATCCTGCCGCCGCCCCTGTGCGAATCCCAGACCGTGCTGGCCGAGGTGAAGGCCGCCGGCGCCGCCGCCGTAGCCGTCGCGCCGGGCATGGCCAGCAGCGACATGGCCACCATCCGCATCGACAACGAGGCGGCCGCCTTCGAACTGACCCAGCACCTGCTGAGTCTCGGCCACAAGCGCTTCGGCTTCATCAAGGGCCACCCCAACCAGACGGTCAGCCAGCAGCGGATGGACGGCTTCATGACCGCCCTGAAGGCCGCCGGAATTCCCCAGGAGGACGTCCGGATCGAGCAGGGCTACTTCACCTATCGCTCGGGGCTGGAGGCGGCCGAGCGGCTGCTGAACGTCAAGGACCGCCCGACCGCGATCTTCGCCGCCAACGACGACATGGCCGCCGCCACCGCGGGCCTGGCCCACCGCCTGGGCCTGGACGTGCCGGGCGACGTCTCGATCGTCGGCTTCGACGACACCTCGATCGCCGCCAACATCTGGCCGGCCCTGACCACCGTCCACCAGCCCATCGCCGCCATGGCCCGCGCCGCCGTCGACCTGGTGCTGGAAGAGATCCGCCGCCACCGGGATGGCACCGGCGAGCCCAGGCAGCTGATGCATCCGCACACGCTGATCGTGCGGGATTCGGCGGGGCCGGCGCCGGTCTGACCAACTCCTCCCCCGTGAAACGGGGGAGGTGGCGCGGCGCTATCAGCGCCGTGACGGAGGGGGCGACGGCCGGCACAGAGCCCAGTCTCGCCCCCTCCACCGCTTCGCGGCCCCCCCTCCCCCGTTTCACGGGGAGGAGTAGCGCCAGCGCTTCTGTCGGCCACCGCAGAACAGTTGTCAGACAACTCGCTTGCGCCCCTCCACATGTTAGCGCTAACAAGTCGGGGAGTTACGAAGCGTAGCGGGCGTTCGCAAAGATCCGCTCGCGCGAGAGGGAGAAAACGCGGTGGGCGTGACGCAATACCTTCCCGAGGACTGGCGGGAAGCGACCCTTCTGGGCCGCATCGATTTCGGCCAGGGCCCGACGCCCGTCCTGATCCGCGGCGGCCACGTCGAGGACGTCAGCAAGATCGCCCCCACCGTCGCCGACCTGATGAACGCCTACGCCCCCGGCGACGCGATCCCGCGCGGCGAGGACAAGGGTCCTCTGGAAAAGCTCGACCTGCGCCCGGTCTGGGACGACCGTGAAGGCAACGCCGCCGCCAAGCTGCTGGCCCCCGTCGACCTGCAATGCCTGAAGGCCGCCGGCGTCACCTTCGCCGTCTCGACCCTGGAGCGGGTGATCGAGGAGCGCGCCCGCGGCGACGCCGCCGCCGCCCTGAAGATCCGCGAGCAGCTGTCCGAGAGCATGGGCGGCGACCTGCGCAGCGTGAACCCGGGGTCCGAAGGCGCCGAGCGCCTGAAGCAGACCCTGATCAAGGACGGCCTGTGGTCGCAGTACCTTGAGGTCGCCATCGGCCCCGACGCCGAGATCTTCACCAAGGGCCCGACGCTGTCGTCGATGGGCTGGGGCGACCAGGTCGGCGTCCGTTCCGACAGCCACTGGAACAACCCCGAGCCGGAAGTCGTGCTGCTGTGCGACGGCCAGGGCGAGATCCGCGGCGCCTCGCTGGGCAACGACGTCAACCTGCGTGACTTCGAAGGCCGCTCGGCCCTGCTGCTCAGCAAGGCCAAGGACAACAACGCCTCGTGCTCGATCGGCCCGTTCTTCCGCCTGTTCGACGCCTCGTTCTCGCTGGACGACGTGCGTAGCGCCGAGGTCGAGCTGAAGATCACCGGCCGCGACAACTTCGTGCTCGACGGCAAGTCGAACATGAGCCTGATCAGCCGCGACCCCGCCGTGCTGGCGAGCCAGGCCTACAGCCGGCAGCACCAGTATCCGGACGGTTTCGCCCTGTTCCTGGGCACCATGTTCGCCCCGATCCAGGACCGCGACACCGCCGGCCAGGGCTTCACGCACAAGGTCGGCGACCGCGTCCGCGTCTCGACCCCCAAGCTGGGCGTGCTCGAGAACGAGGTGACCACCTGCGACCAGGCCAAGCCCTGGACCTTCGGCATCTCCGCCCTGATCCGCAATCTGGCCGGCCGCGGCCTGCTGTGACCCTCGTTTCCTCTTTCCAGGCTTAAGCGCATGTCCTCCGCCATCTATCCCAGCCTCCAGGGCAAGCGCGTCGTCATCACCGGCGGCGGCAGCGGCATCGGCGCGGGCATCACCACCGCCTTCGCCAAGCAGGGCGCCGAAGTGATCTTCGTCGACATCGCCGTCGAGGATTCCGAGGCCCTGGTCGCCGAGCTGTCGGGCTCGGCCGTCACGCCGGTGTTCAAGCAGGTCGACCTGACCGACCTGGAGGCCGTGAAGGCCTTCTTCGCCGAGACGGGTCCCATCGACGTGCTGGTCAACAACGCCGGCAACGACGACCGTCACAGCCTGGCCGACGTGACCCCGGCCTACTGGGACAACCGCATGAACGTGAACCTGCGGCACATGCTGTTCTGCGCCCAGGCCGCGGCCCCGGGCATGAAGGAACGCGGCGGCGGCGCGATCATCAATTTCGGCTCGATCAGCTGGCACCTGGGCCTGGAGGACCTGGTCCTCTACGAAACCGCCAAGGCCGGCATCGAGGGCATGACCCGGGCGCTCGCCCGTGAGCTCGGTCCCGACGACATCCGCGTCACCTGCGTGGTGCCGGGCAACGTCAAGACCAAGCGCCAGGAGAAGTGGTACACCCCGGAAGGCGAAGCCGAGATCGTCAAGGCCCAGGCCGTCAAGGGCCGCATCCTGCCGGCCAACGTCGCCTCGCTGGTGCTGTTCCTGGCCTCGGACGACGGCAGCCTGTGCACGGGGCATGAGTACTGGATCGACGCCGGCTGGCGATAAGATAGGTCGGCGACGACCCCCTTCGACCCTCCGAGCCACCTTCCCCAGAGGGGGAGGATCTAGGAGCGCCGCGCCAAGAAGATGCTCCCCCTCTGGGGGAGCTGTCGCGAAGCGACTGAGGGGGTCTAGCGCCGTAGGAGGAGACGAAGCGCGATGACTGCCCCCACCTGCGTCTGGGACCTGAAGGCCACGCTCGGCGAAGGGCCGATCTGGCATGGCGACGCCGTCTGGTTCGTCGACATCAAGGGCCACAGGGTCCACCGCTACACCCCCGCCACCGGCGAGACCGCCAGTTGGGACGCGCCCGACCAGGTGACCTTCGTCGCCCCGCGCGTCGGCGGCGGCTTCGTCGCGGGCCTCAAGAGCGGCCTGCACCACTTCACGCCCGAGCTGGGCTTCACCTTCATCTCCGAGATCGAGGACGCCGGCCTCGACAACCGCCCCAACGACTCCACGGTCGATGCGCAAGGCCGCCTGTGGTTCGGCACCATGCACGACGGCGAAGAGGCCGACAGCGGCGCGCTCTATCGCCTCGAAGCCGACGGCAGCCTGACCAAGCACGACGCCGGCATCTGCATCACCAACGGCCCGGCGGTCAGCCCGGACGGCAAGACCTTCTACCACACCGACACAATGGCGAAGGTGATCTGGGCCTTCGACATCGGGGCCGACGGCGCGCTGTCGAACAAGCGCGAATTCTTCCACCTGACGATCGAGAACGCCTGGCCCGACGGCTCGGTGGTCGACGCCGAGGGCTACGTCTGGACGGCCCTGTGGGGCGGTCAGGGCGCCTTGCGCCTTACGCCGACCGGCGAGATCGAACGCCGGGTCCTGCTCGACGCCATCAACGTCACCAAGCCGTGCTTTGGCGGCCCCGACCTGAAGACCCTCTATTTCACCACCGCCCGCAAGGGCCTCAGCGACGAGCAGCTGGCCGCGGCCCCGCTATGCGGCGGGCTGTTCGCCCTGAGCGTCGACGTCGCCGGCCAGCCGCAATACGAGGTGCGCCTTGACCTCCGCTAATCGTCAGCCCCGCCGGTTCCGCTCGCGCGACTGGTTCGACAATCCCGACCACATCGACATGACCGCCCTCTATCTGGAGCGGTTCATGAACTACGGGATCACCCCGGAAGAGCTGCGCAGCGGCAAGCCGATCATCGGCATCGCCCAGACCGGCAGCGACATCTCGCCGTGCAACCGGATCCACCTGGACCTGGTGACGCGGATCCGCGACGGCATCCGCGACGCCGGCGGCATTCCGATGGAGTTCCCGGTCCACCCGATCTTCGAGAACTGCCGTCGCCCGACGGCGGCGCTGGACCGGAACCTGTCGTATCTGGGCCTGGTCGAGACCCTGCACGGCTACCCCATCGACGCCGTGGTTCTGACCACCGGCTGCGACAAGACCACGCCTGCCGGCATCATGGCCGCCACCACGGTCAACATCCCGGCCATCGTGCTCTCCGGCGGCCCGATGCTGGACGGCTGGCACGAGGGCGAGCTGGTCGGGTCAGGCACGGTGATCTGGCGCTCGCGCCGCAAGCTGGCGGCCGGCGAGATCGACGAGGCCGAGTTCATCGAGCGCGCGGCCTCTTCCGCCCCCTCGGCCGGCCACTGCAACACCATGGGCACGGCCTCGACCATGAACGCGGTCGCCGAGGCCCTGGGCCTGTCGCTGACCGGCTGCGCGGCCATCCCCGCCCCGTACCGCGAGCGCGGCCAGATGGCCTACAAGACCGGCCAGCGGATCGTCGACCTGGCCTATGAGGACATCAAGCCCAAGGACATCCTGACCAAGAAGGCCTTCGAGAACGCCATCGCCCTGGTGGCGGCGGCCGGCGGCTCGACCAACGCCCAGCCGCACATCGCGGCCATGGCGCGGCATGCGGGGCTCGAAGTCACCGCCGACGACTGGCGCGCGGCCTACGACATCCCGCTGATCGTCAACATGCAGCCGGCCGGCAAGTATCTGGGCGAGCGCTTCCACCGGGCAGGCGGCGCGCCGGCGGTGCTGTGGGAGCTGCTGCAGCAGGGCCGCCTGCACGGCGACGTCCTGACCGTCACCGGCAAGACCATGGCCGAGAACCTGCAGGGTCGCGAAACCGGCGACCGCGAGGTCATCTTCCCCTACGCCGAGCCCTTGGCTGAAAAAGCGGGTTTCCTCGTTTTGCGCGGCAACCTGTTCGACTTCGCGATCATGAAGGCCAGCGTCATCGGCGCCGACTTCCGCGAGCGCTACCTGTCCAAGCCCGGCCAGGAAGGCGTGTTCGAGGCCCGGGCCATCGTCTTCGACGGCTCGGACGACTACCACGCCCGCATCAACGACCCGGCCCTGAACATCGACGAGAGCTGCATCCTGGTGATCCGCGGCGCGGGTCCGATCGGCTGGCCGGGTTCGGCCGAGGTGGTCAACATGCAGCCGCCGGATCACCTGCTGAAGAAGGGGATCATGAGCCTGCCCACCCTGGGCGACGGCCGCCAGTCGGGCACCGCCGACAGCCCCTCGATCCTCAACGCCTCGCCCGAAAGCGCGATCGGCGGCGGGCTGTCGTGGCTGCGGACGGGCGATGCGATCCGCATCGACATCAACACCGGCCGCTGCGACGCCCTGGTGGACGAGGCGGTGATCGCCGAGCGCCGCAAGGAGGGCGTCCCGGCCGTGCCGGAGACCATGACCCCCTGGCAGGAGATCTACCGCGCCCACACCGGCCAGCTCGACACCGGCGGGGTGCTGGAATTCGCCGTGAAGTACCAGGACCTGGCGGCGAAGCTGCCAAGGCATAATCACTAACTACAAAACACCTCCAGAGAGGTCGTCATCCCGGAAAGCCCGAAGGGCTTATCCGGGACCCAGGAGCCGCCGCACTGCAGTTGCCCCTGGGTCCCGGCTCTCCGCTTCGCTGCGGCCGGGATGACGAACTGAATTGGTCAAAAAGGAAGGAAGACGCCCATGTTCTCGCGCCGCCGCCTGATGGCCGCCGCCGCCAGCCTGACAGCGCTGCCGGTCCTGCCCGCCTTCGCCGCGTCCGAAAAGCGCGTCATCGCGCTGGACGTCGCCAAGGCCACGACGCCGGTCGACAGGTTCTTCGACCTCTCCATCGGTTCGGACTATCCCGGCACCCTGCTGCGTGATGACAGCCTGGCCCAGCTGAAGACGGCGTCCGACGAGCTGAAGTTCCGCTACATCCGCTTCCACGCCATCTTCCACGACGTGCTGGGCACGGTGAAGAAAGGCGCGGACGGCAAGATCGTCTACGACTGGACGAAGATCGACCAGCTCTACGACCGCCTGCTGGCCATGGGCCTCAAGCCCTTCATCGAGCTGGGCTTCACGCCCGAGGCGATGAAGACCTCGGACCTGACGATCTTCTGGTGGAAGGGCAACACCTCCCACCCGCAGTTCGAGCCCTGGGCGCACCTGATCGACGCCTTCGTGACGCACCTGCGCGGCCGCTACGGCGAGGCCGAGGTCCGCACCTGGTTCTTCGAGGTCTGGAACGAGCCCAATCTCGACGGCTTTTGGGAGAAGGCCGACCAGAAGGTCTATTTCGACCTCTACGCCCTGACCGCCAAGACCATCAAGGCGATCGACCCGACCTTGCGGGTCGGCGGCCCGTCGACGGCCGGCGCGGCTTGGGTTCCGGAGTTCCTGGCCTACTGCAAGGCCAACAATGCGGCGGTCGACTTCGTCACCACCCACACCTACGGCGTCGACGGCGGCTTCCTCGACGAGAACGGCAAGGACGACACCAAGCTGTCGCCCTCCCCCGACGCCATCATCGGCGACGTGCGCAAGGTGCGCCGCGAGATCGAAGCCTCCGCCTATCCGGGCCTGCCGCTCTACTTCACCGAATGGAGCACCAGCTACACGCCGCGCGACCCGGTGCACGACAGCTATCACAGCGCCGCCTACATCCTGGCCAAGCTGAAGGGCGTCAAGGGGATCGTCCAGGGCATGAGCTACTGGACCTACAGCGACCTCTTCGAGGAGCCCGGTCCGCCGACCGCCCCGTTCCAGGGCGGCTTCGGCCTGATGAACCCGGAGGGGATCCGCAAGCCCTCGTGGTTCGCCTACAAGTACCTGGCGGCTCTGCGCGGCAATGAAGTTCCGTCTACGGACAATAACGTTCTGGCCTCGGTGGACGGCGGCAAGATCTCGGCCCTGGTCTGGGACTTCACCCAGCCGGTTCAGCCGACCAGCAACCGCTCGTTCTACACCAAGGTCCAGCCGACGACCGACGCCCCGGCCGCCGCGCTCAGCGTCGCGGGCCTGAAACCCGGCCGCTACCGCCTGAAGGCCCAGCGCACAGGCTTCCGCGCCAACGACGCCTACACGGCCTATATCGAACTGGGCCTGCCGCAGAAGCTCTCGGCCGAGCAGGTCGGCAAGCTCCAGGCGCTGACGACCGACAAGCCGGAGGTTGAAAAGACCATCACCGTCGGCAAGGACGGCGTGGCGACGATCGACTTCGCCATGCGCCGGAACGACCTGGTGCTGGTGACGCTGGAGCGGGCGTAGCGATCGGACGGCGTAGATGCTCCCCCTCTGGGGGAGCTGTCGGCCAAGCCGACTGAGGGGGCCGGCGCAGCGTTACCCCCTCCGGGCCGCCTCCCCAGAGGGGGAGGATCTCAGGCGACGCCCCGTCGTGCGATCCTCGCCTCTCGGCGCCGGCCCAGGGCCGAGCCCGCCAGGGCGCCGAGGTAAGCGAGGCCCACCAAAGCGGTCCAGCCGACCAGCATCTGCGGGCTCAGGGCGCGAAGCCCCACCCCTGCGACCACGAGCATGGCGTTGCCGATCAGCGAGGGACCCATGCCCAGGATCACGGCGGTCGCCAGCCTGCGACCGGGCCAGTTCAGGGCGATGACGAAGCCGGCCAGAACGGGCGCGCCGACGATGAAGGGCATGATCGCCAAGGCCATCTGCGGCCTGGTGAGCAGCCCCGCCGCGACCAGACCGAACAGGACCAGGGGCACGGCGCCGACGAACACGACCCCCGCCGCCAGGGCGCCCGCGAAGGCCGCCTCCCCTCTCGCCCGCCAGTGCGCGGCGGCGATCAGGCACCCGACCGCCCAGGACAGCCGGTCCCTGTCGAGCGCGGCGAACTCGGCCTGCATGGCCTGCGCCCAATCCTCCCGTCCCGCGGGCGGCTTGCGAAGCGCCCGATCCATGATCCAGGCGGCCAGGTCTCTACGGTTTGCAGTCATCAGGCTCCCCCAAGGGCCAAGGATGCGGACGGACGGCGGGCCGCGGCCAGGGCCGAACGGCCGGCGCCGGTCATGCGATAGGCGTGGCGGGCCGGGCGGCCGGGGCGCTCGGGCTCCAGCCAGCGGCTTTCCAGCAGGCCGCGGTCGGCCAGCCGGATCAGGATCGGATAGAGGCTGCCCGACTTCAGTCCCGTGGCGGCCGAGACCTCCAGGCCATAGAGCCACTCACGTCCGTGCAGGACCTCGAGCACGGCCAGGGACTGGGGCGAAAGCTTGCGGGGGGCGGCGGGCATGGACGTGCTCCGTTGCGACGCCGGCCGGGGCGTCGATAAAAACTCTACATATGTTGCGAAGATCGTCAAGCGGCGCCCTTGCCCCCGCTCCGCGTTGCGGCCATGTCTCGCAGCCAGACACCGGGAGCCCGCATGAGCGTCGTCGCCGCCTACGCCTATGTCGATGGAAAGCGGGTGCGCGAGCTGCGGCTCGACGAGCCCGACGGCCTGACGCCGCGCGAGGGCGAGTTCGTCTGGATCGGGCTTGTTGAGCCCACGCAGGACGAGCTGCGGATCCTGCAGGAACGCTTCGACCTGCACCCGCTGGCCGTCGAGGACGCCCTGCACGCCCGGCAGATGCCCAAGGTCGACCTCTATGGAAACCAGCTGTTCGTGGTCGCCAAGACCGCCCAGATGGAAGCCGGCCGGGTCGTGTTCGGCGAGACCGAGATCTTCGTCGGCGACCGCCACCTGATCAGCGTGCGCCACGGCTCGGCCCGCGCGCACCTGGAGCTGCGCGCCCACCTCGAGGCCACGCCCGCCCTGCTGTCCAAGGGCGGCGATTACGTGCTGCACGCCATCCTCGACTTCATCGTCGACGGCTACCTGCCGGTGGTCGACGCGGTCGAGGACGAACTGGCCGAGATGGAGCACCGGGCGCTGGACGCCTTCCTCAGCCGCGCCGAGATCACCCGCCTCTTCACCCTGCGGCGCGAGCTGACCAAGTTCCTGCGGCTGCTGGGCCCCATGGCCCAGGTCGCCGGCTATCTGGAGCACCACGACACGCCGTGCATCGACGCCGACGTGAAGCCCTATTTCCGCGACGTGCGC
The DNA here is from genome assembly GCF_059418205.1 of Caulobacter sp. GW821-FHT09B11. NCBI lineage: Bacteria > Pseudomonadati > Pseudomonadota > Alphaproteobacteria > Caulobacterales > Caulobacteraceae > Caulobacter > Caulobacter sp. GW821-FHT09B11. The sequence goes on from NZ_JBWKPK010000006.1 coordinate 155,464, forward strand.
GACCACATCGCCCGCATCGACCTGTTGATCGGCAGCCTGGGCGATGTGCTCAACTCGGTGTTCGAGGTCAGCTCGCTGCTGGAGCAGCAGCGCCAGGGCGTGATCACCCGCCAGCTGGCCGCCTGGGCCGCCATCCTGGCCGTGCCGACGGCGGTGGCGGGGATCTACGGCATGAACTTCGAGCACATGCCCGAGCTGAAGTGGGCGTTCGGCTATCCGGCGACGGTCGGCCTGATCGCCATCGTCTGCACCCTGCTCTATCGGCGGTTCAAGAAGGCGGGGTGGCTGTAGGGATCAGATGCTCCCCTCTAGGGCAGGGCTTCAGACGTGGATCAGGTTCAGAAAAAATCTGCCTTCCTGGGCCTTGTGCCCAGGATCCATCGTTCAGCATCCTCTGAACCGGACGTGTTCCTGAGGCCTCTCGGCTCCCCGAAGCGTCAAACTCGGAGCCCGCCGCCCGCATGGGTCCTGGGCACAAGGCCCAGGAAAGCATCTCTAATTTGCCCATGCCTCATCTGCGATAGCCCTACCCTTCAGGAGGGCCTTACCCCCCGACCGCCCCCGAGCCGAAGTCGAACTGCTCGGGCTTGGGCTTGCCGCCGCCGAAGGCCCAGGTGAAGCCGAAGAACGCCGCCCGCACATTGGCGGTGCGCACGGTCACGTCCTTCAGGGTCGGGGTGTCGGTGACGACCTTGTCCTCGAAGCTGTCCAGCGCGTCCTGCACCGTCACGACCAGCGACAGCCGGTCGTTGACCTTCCGGCGGTAGCCCAGATTGACCATCTGGAACGGCTCGCGGTGGCCCTGCGGGGTCAGGCGCTTGCCCGAGCTGAAGGCGTTGATCTGGAAGAAGTCCTTCGGCGTGGCCTGCCAGTTGACGTTGGCGCGGCCCGACAGGGTGGTGGCCGAGCGCGTGCCGGCAAAGCCCAGATTGGTCGCGTCGATCTCGTTCCAGAAGGCGTTGGCGCTGACGTTGTAGCTGATCTTCGGCGTCAGGCGGCCGTTGGCCACCAGCTCCAGCCCGCCGTTGCGGCTCTGGCTGAGGTTCTCGCGGGTGGTCAGCAGCACGCCGCCGCCCAGGTCGCGGACCACGTCGGTGACCACGCCGTCGCTGGTGCGGTAATAGGCCGTGGCCAGATAGTAGGCCGGGCCCTTGCGGTACTGCCAGCCCAACTCGAACGAGTCGGTGATCTGCGGTTTCAGGAAGGGGTTGCCGGCCCGGTAGTTCTGCGGGTCCTGGTAGACGGGATAGGGGTTCAGGTCCTGCACCTGCGGACGCTGGACGCGGCGGCTGTAGCTGGCCTTGAAGCTGTTGTTCTCGTTGACCGTGTAGCCCAGGTGCAGGCTGGGATAGACCTTGAAGTAGTCGTTCGAGGTCTTCTGGCCCGTGGTCGCCTGGTTGGCGTCGAACTGCACCTGCTCGGCCCTCAGCCCGCCCTGGGCGGTGAAGTCGCCGAAGGCGTGCTCGTAGGTGACGTAGGCCGCGTAGACGTCCTGGTCGTACAGGAAGCGGTTGGTGCGCGCGGCGCTGACCGTCAGGGCGTTCCAGGCCGGGCCGGTCTCGCCGTGATTGTCGTAGTCGTTCTTTGTCCACTCGAAATCGACGCCGGTCTTCAGCGTGCCGCCGCCGACGCCGGGCTGGGCGTAGTCGGTCTTGAAGTTGGTGCGCTTCTGCTTGGCCCCGAAGCCGAACCGCTCATAGAGGTCGCTGGCGGCGGCGTAGTCGTTGACGGCGGTGGAGTCGCGCGAGAAGTCGGTCTCCTCGTACTCTAGGTGCGCGGTCAGCAGGTGCTCGGCGCCCTTGAACTGGCGACGCCAGTCGGCGCTGACGCCAGCGTTGTCGCGCTTCATGTGGGCGTCGGTCGAGCGCGCGTAGTCGGAGGCCGAGCCGACATAGTCGTAGGTCTCCTCGCCCGTCGTATCGAACTTCATGCGGCGATAGCGGACCTCGCCGCTCAGGCGGTCCCTGGACGTGACGTCATAGTCGACGCCGCCGCGCAGATTGACCATGTCGCCCTTGTTCTCGAAGGCGCCGTCCTGGCTGCTGGCGCCGGCGGCGGTCTGGCGCTGGATCGACTGCCAGGCCTCCTGCTTCTCGTGGCGCAGGCCGACATCGCCCGACAGGGTCAGCTTGTCCTTCACGTAGTTGCCGCTGACGCCGCCGTTGTAGCGGCCGTCGGTGCTGGCGTTCAGGCGCACCGTGCCCGTGCCGCCGGGCTTGCGGGTCTTCTTGGTGACCAGGTTGATGATCCCGGCCGTGCCGTCGGGACGGAAGGCGGCCGAGGGGTTGGTCATCACCTCGACGCGGTCGATCTGGTCGGCCGGCATGGCCTGCAGGGCGTCGCCGCGGCCGTCGCCGTTGAACATGCCGGACGGCTTGCCGTCGATCAGGATGGTGACGCTGCTGTCGCCGCGCAGGCTGACATTACCCTGCACGTCGACCTCGACCGAGGGGATGTTGCGCAGGGCGTCGGCGATCGAGCCGGTGCGGGCGGAAAGGTCGTTGGCGACGCTGTAGCTGCGGCGGTCGATCGAGCTGCGCATGGCTGTGCTGTCGCCGGTGACCGTCACGCCTTCGACGGCGGCCGGGGCGGAAGCCTTCGGGGCGGGGGTCGGCGCGGCCGCCGGGGCGGCGGTCTGGGCCAGGGCCAGGCACGGCGCCGCGATCATGGCGGTGGCGGAAAGCAGGATGGTCTTCAGGCGCAAGGCGCGCTCCCCCGAGGTCGTCGGTCGAGGCGCCGCGAGCGGACGTTCCGCGCTGGTCTCGACCTTCAGCCGTAAAGCGCGGCTTTGATCGCGGAGCAAATTTCTTTTCGGCAATGTTCTTGCGCGGCGGAGACGATACTTGCGAATATCTCGCAAGTTCTTGCCCGAAAGCCGCGTTGGACGACGCCGGATGACAACGCTGCCATTGCCCCTTGCGAGGCGCGCCGGACCTGACACTATCCCCCCGCGACGAGGGCGGCGCCGCGAGCGGGAATCCCGCAAAAACGGCCGCTTGCGCGCTGATACCGGTAACACTAAGGTCGCCGGCAACTAAGGTCCCTACGGGGGCGCGTTAGGGATCAAACATGGCTCCTAGAGGGGGCCAGTTCGGGGAGGACTCCAGTGGCATCAGTTTCCAGCGCCGGACCAAGCGCCGGCATGAGCGCCGACGGCGCGAAGGTGAACATGGCCTTCGTCGCCGCCATCGTGGCCGTGGCCACCATCGGCGGCTTCATGTTCGGCTACGACAGCGGCGTCATCAACGGCACCCAGGAAGGCCTGAACAGCGCCTTCAAGCTCACCGAGTTCGGCACCGGCCTGAACGTCGCCGCCATCCTGATCGGCTGCGCTTTCGGCGCTTTCGCCGCGGGCCGCCTGGCCGACGTGTGGGGCCGCCGCACGGTGATGATCATCTCGGCCCTGCTGTTCGTGATCAGCGCCCTGGGCACGGGCGCGGCCCACACCTCGACCGTCTTCGTCATCTTCCGCCTGATCGGCGGCCTGGGCGTCGGCGCGGCCAGCGTGCTGTGCCCGGTCTACATCTCGGAAGTCACGCCCGCCAACATCCGCGGCCGCCTGTCGTCGGTGCAGCAGATCATGATCATCACCGGCCTGACCGGCGCGTTCGTGGCCAACTACGTGCTGGCCCACACCGCCGGCAGCTCGACCGCCGAGTTCTGGCTGGGCCTGCCCGCCTGGCGCTGGATGTTCTGGATGCAGGTCATCCCGGCCGGCGTGTTCTTCCTGGCCCTGCTGACCATTCCGGAAAGCCCGCGCTTCCTGGTCGCCAAGGGCAAGGACGCCCAGGCCGAGGCCATCCTGTCGCGCCTGTTCGGGGCCGGCACGGGCGCGGCCAAGGTCGCCGAGATCCGCGCCTCGCTGAGCGCCGACCACAAGCCGAAGTTCTCCGACCTGCTGGACCCCACGACCCGCAAGATCCGTCCGATCCTGTGGGCCGGCCTGGTCCTGGCGATCTTCCAGCAGTTCGTCGGCATCAACATCGTCTTCTACTACGGCTCGGTGCTGTGGCAGTCGGTGGGCTTCACCGAGGACGACAGCCTGAAGATCAACATCCTGTCGGGCGCCCTGTCGATCGTGGCGTGCCTGGCCGCCATCGCCCTGATCGACCGCATCGGCCGCAAGCCGCTGCTGCTGATCGGCTCGGCCGGCATGGCCGTGACCCTGGGCGTGCTGACCTGGTGCTTCTCGACCGCCACCACGGTCAACGGCGCCCTGCACCTGGACGCCTCGGTCGGCCCGATCGCCCTGGTCGCCGCCAACCTCTACGTGATCTTCTTCAACCTCTCCTGGGGTCCGGTCATGTGGGTCATGCTCGGCGAGATGTTCCCCAACCAGATGCGCGGCTCGGCCCTGGCCGTCGCCGGCTTCGCCCAGTGGATCGCCAACTTCGCCATCTCGTTCAGCTTCCCGGCCATGGCCAAGCTCAGCCTGTCGGCGACCTATGGCTTCTACGCGGCCAGCGCCGTGGTCTCGTTCTTCCTCGTCCAGAAGCTCATCCACGAGACCCGTGGCAAGGAGCTGGAGGCGATGGAGGGGTGAGGCAAAAACCTCCCCCTGTGGGGGAGGCGACCGCGAAGCGGTCGGTGGGGGGATGAAGGCCAGCGCCTCGGCGGCTGAAAACGCCCCCCCTCCGTCGCCTTCGGCGACACCTCCCCCACAGGGGGAGGTTCCTCGACAGACAAACGCCCGGGAGCCCCGCTCCCGGGCGTTTTCTTTTGCCCTCGCCAGTGACAGCGTTATCGTCGGAAAATGGGTCATGACACCGGTAGACAAAGCCGCTCCACGCCGCTTAAGTGACCGGTAACAGGCCAGCGCGACGCAGGATGCGCGGCCCAGTCTTCGGGAAGGAAACACATGGCCGACCTCAGCCGCCGCGGTGCTTTAGGCTCGCTTCTGACCGGAGCGGCAGCGGCCGCCGCCCTGCCCGCGGCGGCCGAAGGTGTCGGCTCCCTGCCCGCCAAGAGCGCGAGCGGACCGAACTGGACCAAGGGGATCGAAGGCCAGCGCAAGGCCGACCTCGGCGACGGGACCTTCCTAAATCCCATCCTGGCCGGCGACCATCCCGACCCGTCGATCCTCAAGGACGGCGACGACTACTACATGACCCACTCGTCGTTCGACGCCTATCCGGGCCTGCTGATCTGGCATTCGAAGGACCTGGTGAACTGGACGCCGGTGGCGCCGACCCTGAAGACCAACATCGGCTCGGTCTGGGCGCCGGAACTGTGCAAGCACAAGGGCCGCTACTACCTCTACATCCCGGCCAAGTTCCCCAAGAACAACACCAGCTACGTGATCTGGGCCGACAGGATCGAAGGCCCGTGGTCAGAGCCGATCGACCTGAAGCTGCCCGGCTATATCGACCCCGGCCACGTGGTCGACGAGAACGGCGAGCGCTGGCTGTTCCTGTCCGGCGGCGACCGCATCAGGCTGGCGCCGGACGGCCTGTCGACGGTGGGCAAGCCCGAGCACGTCTACGATCCCTGGCGCTATCCGGACGACTGGGACGTCGAGGGCTTCTCGCCCGAAGGCCCCAAGGTGATGAAGCGCGGCGACTGGTTCTACATGATCACCGCCGTGGGCGGCACGGCCGGCCCGCCGACCGGCCACATGGTCATCGCCGCCCGCGCCAGGTCGCTGGCCGGCCCGTGGGAGAACCATCCGAAGAACCCGCTGGTCCGCACCGTCGACAACGCCGAGAAGTGGTGGTCGCGCGGCCACGCCACCCTGGTCGAGGGCCCTACGCCCGGCGACTGGTGGACCGTCTATCACGGCTACGAGAACGGCTACTGGACGCTGGGCCGCCAGACCCTGCTGGCTCCGGTCACCTGGACCAAGGACGGCTGGTTCGAGATCGGCGGCGGGGATCTCGCCAAACCGATCAGGAAGCCCAAGGGCGGCAAGAGCGGCCCGCACGGCATGGCGCTGTCGGACGACTTCAGCGCCGACAAGTACGGCGTGCAGTGGAACTTCTTCGATCCCAAGCCGGGCGAGCAGGACCGCATCAGCCGCTCGAACGGCGTGCTGACCCTGAAGGGCGCCGGCGAGGCCCCATCGACGGGCTCGCCGCTGATCTTCGTCAATGGCGACCAGGCCTATGAGATCGAGTGCGAGATCGAGGTCGATCCGGAGACCCGGGCGGGGCTGATCCTGTTCTACGACCGCCAGCTCTATTGCGGCCTGGGGTTCGATACGAAGAACTTCGTCACCCACCAGTACGGCATCGAGCGTGGACGGCCTGCCAATCCGCATGGGAGCAAGATGCTCTTGCGCCTGCGCAACACCCGCCACATCGTCGCCTTCCACACCTCGGGAGACGGCGGCAAGACCTGGAAGCGGTTCGACCGCGGCATGGAGGTCAGCGGCTACCACCACAATGTGCGCGGCGGCTTCCTGATGCTGAAGCCGGGCCTCTACGCGGCCGGCAAGGGCTCGGCGCGGTTCCGGAACTTCAAGTACCGGGCGCTGGACTGATCTTAGATCCTCCCCCTCTGGGGGAGGTGGCCCAGAGGGCCGGAGGGGGCCAGCGCAGGCGCTAGACCCCCTCAGTCGCTCCGCGACAGCTCCCCCATAGGGGGAGCATCTTCCCTCCCAGACCTCGGAGCTGACATGCGCCTGAAGTCCCTCCTCCTCGCCGCCGCCCTTCTGGCGACGCCCCTCGCCGCCCACGCCCAGGAACCCGAGCCGCCGGTGTTCCGCGCGGTGAAGGTCGTGCTGGTCGGCGACTCCACCACCGCCGTGATCGGCGGCTGGGGTCCCAGCTTCTGCGGCCAGCACCTGACGTCGTTCGCCGCCTGCATCAACCTGGCGCGCGGCGGCCGCTCCAGCGGCAACTACCGCAGCGAGGGCTCGTGGCGCGTGGCGCTGAAGGAGATCGGCTCGGGCGGCTTCACCGACACCTATGTGCTGATCCAGTTCGGCCACAACGACCAGCCGGGCAAGCCGGGCCGCTCGACGGACCTCGCCACCGAGTTCCCCGCCAACCTGAAACGCTATGTCGAAGAGGTGCGCGCAGCCGGCGGCAAGCCGGTGCTGGTCACGCCGCTGACCCGTCGCCAGTTCAAGGACGGCAAGCTGATCGACGACCTCGCCCCCTGGGCCGACGCCACCCGCAAGGTCGCCGCCGAGACCGGCGCGCCGCTGGTGGACCTGCACGCCAGGTCCTACGCCGCCGTCCAGGCCATGGGCGCGGCGGAGGCCACGCGCTTCGCCCAGCAGCCGCCCCCGCCCGAAGTGCTGGCCGCCGCCCGCACGGGCACGACGATCAGCGCCCAGCCGGCCGCTCCCAGCGCGACGCCGGGCGCGACACCCGCAGCTCAGGCCCAGAACAACGCCGCCGTCGAGCCGATGGGCCAGGCCAAGCTGTCGTTCGACTACACCCACCTGGGCCGCGACGGCGCCGACTACTTCTCGAAGATCGTGACCGACGAACTGGCGGTCGCCGTGCCGGCGCTGCGGCGGTACCTGGTGCCGTAGGAGCCGCTTCCCCCCTGCTCGTCATCCCGGCCGAAGGCGCGCAGCGCCGCAGAGCCGGGACCCAGGGGCCGCCGCACAGCGTCGGCTGGCGATAGGATGGAGGACCCTGCCGCCGAGCCCGGTCCCCTGGGTCCCGGCTCTACGCTGCGCTACGGCCGGGATGACGATATTGGGTTGGCAGTTCTAAAGAGCCCCGCCTACCCCAGCAGGCAGGTCAGCACGGCCTTCATCGTCCGGGCGATCGCCGTGCGGTCCTGGTCGGGGTGGTTGACGCTGCGCATGACCAGGCCGTCGAACATCGCGCCGATCATCTCGGTGCGGGCGGCGAACTCCTCGTCGCTCCATTCAGGCTTGCGGCTGCGCTCCAGCATGCTGCGGGCCAGCAGGCGCTCCTGCTCGTCGGCGGCGCGGACAATGGCCGCGACCTTGGGATTGCGCGAGGCCTCGGCCATCACCTCCAGCACCAGCGGCGCGCGGCGCGGGTCGTAGCACTTGCCCACGGCCTCATCGATGTGCTCGAGCATGGCGTCGAGCAGCGTGCCGGGCCGGCTTTCCAGTTCGGCGAACTTCTCGCGCATCTCGGCCAGGTCCTGGGCGACGATCGCCGCGACCATGGCTTCCTTGTTCTCGAAGTAGCGATAGATCTGGCCCACGCTGAGGCCGGCGGCCTTGGCGATCTCGGCCATGCTTGCGCCGTGGAAACCCGATCGGCGCACGATGTCGCAGGCCGCATCCAGGATCTGTTGCCGGCGCGCTTCGGGCGTCGGCTTGGCGCTTGAACTCACGTCGACCATTGAGCGGTCCCGTTCTCCATTACATTTCCGTCAGGTCAACCGAGCTGGTCTGCCGGGGTGTTGACTTCGCCTTACCCCGGGCCTATGTCCAGCGCAATTGAGAATGAACGTTCATTCTCAAATTGTTCATCATAGGCGCGTCGTCAAGGGTCCCTCCCTCCTTGCGGCGCTCTGACGCTCCGGGGATATCCATGGCTATCAAACGTCCGCTCGCCGCTTCGGCGGTTCTTCTGGCGGCTGTCTCGCTCACCCTCGCCGCCTGCGGGCAAGGCAAAGGCGGAGCCGCGGGCGGCATGGGCGCGGGCGGGCCGACGCCCGTGGGCGTGGTGGTCGTGAAGACCGAGCCGGTGACCCTGACCAGCGAACTGCAGGGCCGCACCTCGGCCTACCTGGTCTCGGAAGTGCGTCCGCAGGTCGGCGGCATCGTCAAGTCGCGCCTGTTCCAGGAAGGCGGCTACGTCCGCGCCGGCCAGCCGCTCTACCAGATCGACCCGGCCACCTTCCAGGCGGCGGTCAACAGCGCCCAGGCGGGCCTGGCCCAGGCCCAGGCGACCTACACCGCCGCCAAGCTGAAGGCCGACCGCTACAAGGAGCTGGTCGCCGTCAACGCCGTCTCCAAGCAGGACAACGACGACGCCCAGGCCGCCGCCCAGCAGGCTCAGGCGAACGTCGCCGCCCAGAAGGCCGCCGTCGACAGCGCCCGCATCAACCTGGGCTGGACCCGCGTGGTCGCCCCGATCTCGGGCCGCATCGGCAAGAGCTCGGTGACCCCCGGCGCCCTGGTCACGGCCAGCCAGACCACCGCTCTGGCGACCATCCAGAACCTCGACAAGATCTATGTCGACCTGACCCAGTCGTCGGCCGAGTTGTTGGCCCTGCAGCGCGACCTGGCCGGCGGCCAGATCGGCCGCTCGGGCTCGGCCCAGGTCACCCTGAAGCTGGAAGACGGCTCGACCTATCCCGTCTCGGGCCGCCTGGAGTTCGCCGACGTCACCGTCGACCAGACCACCGGCTCGTTCGGCCTGCGCGCCACCTTCGACAACCCCAACGGCACCCTGCTGCCCGGCATGTACGTCCGCGCCACCCTCGGCAAGGGCGTGGCCTCCAACGGCGTGCTGATCCCGCAGGGCGGCGTCAGCCGCGACCCCAAGGGCAATGCGACCGTCATGGTCGTCGACGCCAAGGGCGCGGCCGAAACCCGTCCGATCACCGTCGGCCAGACGGTCGGCGACAAGTGGCTGGTCACCTCCGGCCTCAAGGTCGGCGACCAGGTCATCGTCGAAGGCCTGCAGAAGGTCCGTCCCGGCGCGCCCGTGAAGGCCGCCGTCATCACCGCTCAACGCTAAGGCCGGACCGTCATGTTGTCCCGTTTCTTCATCGACAGGCCCATCTTCGCGTGGGTCGTCGCCATCGTGATCATGCTGGCGGGGGCCCTGGCCATCCGCACGCTGCCGATCGCCCAGTATCCCGAGATCGCCCTGCCGCAGGTGTCGATCTCCGCCAACTATCCCGGCGCCTCGGCCAAGACGGTCGAAGACAGCGTCACCCAGGTCATCGAACAGAAGATGAAAGGCCTGGACGGGCTGGACTACATGTCGTCGACCAGCGACAGCTCCGGCTCGGCCACCACGACCCTGACCTTCAAGGCCGGCACCGACATCGACATCGCCCAGGTGCAGGTGCAGAACAAGCTGTCGAGCGCCGAGGCCCTGCTTCCCCAAGAGGTGCAGCAGCAAGGCCTGACGGTCGCCAAGTCGGCCCGTAACTTCATGATGGTCGTCGGCCTCTATTCCGAGGATCCGAAGGCCACCAACACCGACCTGGCCGACTACATCTCGTCCAACATCCAGGACCCGCTGAGCCGCGTCGACGGCGTCGGCGACGTGCAGCTGTTCGGCGCCCAGTACGCCATGCGCATCTGGCTCGACCCGAACAAGCTGTCCGCCTACAGCCTGACCCCGGCCGACGTTTCGAGCGCCATCACGGCGCAGAACGCCCAGGTCTCGGCCGGCCAGCTGGGCGGCACGCCCAACCTGCCGGGCACCGCGCTGAACGCCACGATCACGGCCCAGTCGCGCCTGCAGACGCCGGAAGAGTTCGAGAACATCATCGTCAAGAACAGCACCGGCGGCGCCATCGTCCACCTGCGCGACGTCGCCCGCGTCGAGCTGGGCGCCGAAAGCTACGTCTCGAACGCCAAGTTCAACGGCAAGCCGGCCGCGGGTCTGGCCATCAAGCTGGCCCCCGGCGCCAACGCGCTCGACACCGCCAAGGCGGTGAAGGAGCGCATGGCGCAGCTCGAAAAGAGCTTCCCGACCAGCTACCGCTACGTCGTGCCCTACGACTCCACGCCGTTCGTGGAGCTGTCGATCCACGAAGTGATCAAGACGCTGATCGAAGCGATCATCCTCGTCTTCATCGTCATGTTCCTGTTCCTGCAGAACTGGCGCGCGACCCTGATCCCGACCATCGCCGTCCCGGTCGTCCTCCTGGGCACCTTCGGCATCCTCGCGGCCTTCGGCTACTCCATCAACACCCTGACCATGTTCGGCCTGGTGCTGGCCATCGGCCTGCTCGTCGACGACGCCATCGTCGTGGTCGAGAACGTCGAGCGGGTGATGAGCGAGGAAGGGCTTTCGCCCCTCGAGGCGACCCGCAAGTCGATGACCGAGATCACCGGCGCCCTGATCGGCATCGCGCTGGTGCTGTCGGCGGTGTTCGTGCCCATGGCCTTCTTCAGCGGCTCGCAGGGCGTCATCTACCGTCAGTTCTCGATCACCATCGTCTCGGCGATGGGCCTGTCGGTCATCGTCGCCCTGATCCTGACCCCGGCGCTCTGCGCCACCATGCTGAAGCCGTCGAGCCGCGGCCACGGCGAGCCGCTCCAGACCGACCACAAGGGTCCGCTGGGCGCGATCGTCAATTTCTTCAACCGCTTCTTCAACTGGTTCAACCGCAGCTTCAACGACGTCTCGGGCCGCTACCAGAACGGCGTCCGCGGCATCCTGGGCAAGAGCGTCCGCTGGATGGCCATCTACGGCGCGATCATCCTGGTCATGGGCCTGCTGTTCGTCCGCCTGCCCAGCGCCTTCCTGCCGGAAGAGGACCAGGGGATCATGATCACCCTCGTCCAGCTGCCGCCGGGCGCCACCGAGGAACGCACCCAGGGCGTGCTGGACCAGGTCCGCAGCCACTTCCTGGAAGGCGAGAAGGACGCCGTGCAGTCGGTGTTCACCGTCTCGGGCTTCAGCTTCAGCGGCGCGGGCCAGAACGCCGGTCTCGCCTTCGTCCGCCTGAAGGACTTCGACGAGCGCAAGGCCGCCAACCTCAAGGCCGCGGCCGTCGCCGGGCGCGCCATGGGGGCCTTCGGCCAGATCCGCGACGCGATGGTGTTCGCCATCGTGCCGCCGGCGGTGCCGGAACTGGGCACCTCGTCGGGCTTCGACTTCCAGCTGCAGGACATCGGCGGCGTGGGCCATGACGCCCTCACCGCCGCCCGCAACCAGGTTCTGGGCATGGCCGCCCAGGATCCCAACCTGGTCGGCGTGCGTCCCAACGGCCAGGAAGACACCCCGCAGCTGAAGATCGACATCGACCAGGCCAAGGCCGGGGCGATGGGCCTGACCACCTCGGACATCAACGCCGCCCTCAGCGCCGCGTGGGGCGGGTCGTACATCAACGACTTTGTCGACCGCGGCCGGGTGAAGAAGGTCTACCTGCAGGCCGACGCCCAGTACCGGATGAAGCCGGAAGACCTCAACAACTGGTACGTGCGCAACAGCACCGGCCAGATGGTGCCCTTCTCGGCCTTCGCCACGACCCACTGGATCTACGGCTCGCCGCGTCTCGAGCGCTACAACGGCCTGTCGTCGATGAACATCCAGGGCTCGCCGGCCCCGGGCAAGAGTTCGGGCGACGCGATGGCCGCGATGGAGAAGATCGCCGCCCAGCTGCCGGCCGGCATCAGCTTCGAATGGACCGGCCTGTCGGCCCAGGAACGCGAGGCGGGCAACCAGGCTCCGGCCCTGTACGCCATCTCGATCCTGGTGGTGTTCCTGCTGCTGGCGGCCCTCTACGAGAGCTGGTCGATCCCGCTGTCGGTGATCATGGTCATTCCGCTCGGCATCGTCGGCGCCCTGCTGGCGACCACCCTGCGCGGCCTGTCCAACGACATCTACTTCCAGGTGGGCCTGCTGACGACCATGGGCCTGGCGGCCAAGAACGCCATCCTGATCGTCGAGTTCGCCAAGGAGATCTTCGAGCGCACCGGCGACCTTGTGGAAGCCACGCTGGAAGCCGTCCGCATCCGTCTGCGTCCGATCATCATGACCTCGCTGGCCTTCGTCTTCGGCGTTCTGCCGCTTGCGATCTCCAACGGGGCCGGATCGGGCAGCCAGCACGCGATCGGCACGGGCGTCATCGGCGGCATGCTGTCGGCGACCGTCCTGGCGATCTTCTTCGTCCCGCTGTTCTTCGTGATCGTCGAACGGATCTTCAAGCCCAAGCCCCGTCACCAAGACGAGGCCCCCGCCGCTCCGGCCGAGAGCCACTGAGATGCTTCGTAATCTGACCCTCACCCTGCTGGCGGCGAGCGCGCTTTCCGCCTGCACCCTGGCTCCCCCGCACGAGCGTCCGGCCCTGCCGGTCGCCACGACCTGGCCCACGGCTTCGGCCAACGGTTCGAGCGTGAGCGCCGGCGACCTGGCCTGGAAACAGGTCTTCGAAGATCCCCGCCTGGCGGGGACGATCGAGCTGGCCTTGGCCAACAACCGCGACCTTAGGGTCGCGGTGCTCAACATCGACAAGGCCCGGGCGACCTACCGCGTCCAGCGCGCCGACCTGCTGCCGGGCGTCAACGCCTCGCTCAGCGAGACTCGCAGCCACACCCCGGCGGCGACCTCGCAGACCGGTTCGGCGCTCGAGGTCGAGGCCTTCAGCGCCGGCATCGGCGTCACCTCCTACGAGGTCGACCTGTTCGGTCGGGTCCGCAGCCTGTCGAACGTCGCCCTGCAGAGCTATCTGTCGACGGCCGAGACCGCCCGCGCGACCCAGATCAGCCTGATCGCCGAGACGGCCAACGCCTGGCTGACCCTGGCCGCCGACCAGGACCTGCTGTCCCTGGCCAAGGACACGCTGAAGAGCCGCGAGGACAGCCTCGCCCTCACCCAGCGCCAGTTCGACGCCGGCGCCGTCTCGCAGCTGGACCTGCGCGCCTCGCAGACCCTGGCCGAGACCGCCCGTTCCGACGTCGCGACCTACACGGCCCAGGTCGAGCAGGACAGGAACGCCCTGCGCCTGCTGGCCGGGACCGACGTGCCGGCCGACCTGCTGCCGGCCGGCGGCCTGATCACCGCGCAGATCCTGTCGGACCTGCCGGCGGGCGTGCCGTCCGACGTGCTGACCCGCCGTCCGGACGTCATCGCGGCCGAGCACAGCCTGATGGGGGCGGAAGCCAATATCGGCGCGGCCCGCGCGGCCTTCTTCCCGCAGATCAGCCTGACCGGCTCGTACGGCAGCGCCAGCGGCGACCTGGGCGACCTGTTCAAGGGCGGCACCAAGAGCTGGAGCTTCGGCCCCAGCATCACCCTGCCGATCTTCGCCGGCGGGGCCAACAAGGCCAATCTGGACGGCGCCAAGGCCAGCCAGAAGATCGCGGTGGCGACCTACGAGAAGACCGTGCAGACGGCCTTCCGCGAGGTGGCCGACGCCCTGGCGACCCAGGCCACCATCGGCGACCGACTGGCCGCCCAGGAACGCCTGGCCGCCGCCGCCGCCGACACCGCGCGCCTGACCAAGCTGCGCTACGACCGCGGCGTCGACAGCTCCCTGACCCTGCTGGACGCCCAGCGTTCGCAGTATTCGGCCCAGCAGGGCCTGATCAACGCGCGCCTGGCCCGGGCCAGCAACCTGGTCACGCTCTACAAGGTTCTCGGCGGCGGCGCCCCGAAAGCCTGACCTACCGGGGAGGGTCTCGGCCCTCCCCTCTTCCATCCCCGCGCGACGGTGCGGGGCTGATCGCGGCGGCATCCCCCCGGACACGCCGCGACCGGAAGGGGCGCGTCACCCCCCCAATCCCAGGCGCGCCCCTTCCACCCCTCTCTTTTCAGATCAGCGACAGCCTAAGCCGTGCGTGGCCCTCGTCCTTCGACAAGCTCAGGATGAGGACCAAGGTCATGGCCGCTCAGGGAGAAACCTCACCCTGAGCCTGTCGAAGGGCGAGGTTTCCGCCCCCGATCCCATCTCCAGTCGCCCGTGCAGGTCGTCCAGCCAAAGGGCGCAGGCCGCGCGGATCGCCGGATCGACCGCCGCGCGCTTGGCCGCGCCGTCGGGCCGGAAGGCCTGGCCGGGCGACTTGGCGTCGGTCCCCGCCGCCGCCGCCATCGCCTGCCGCTCCGCCGCCGTCGGCGACCAGCCGAAGTGCGGCAGGACGCGCGCGGTCACCGCCGCCGGCAGGGCGTCGTAATTGACCAGCAGCCCCGCCCCGTCGCGCCCGAAGGCGTCCAGCATCGCCTCGCCGATCGCCGCCAGCACCCGAGCGCGATAGTCGACGTCGGGAACCGCTGGCTCGGCCAGGCCAAACACCGCCGGCGCCACCACGGCCGGAACCATCTGCTCGCCCACGCCCCGCGCATGCGACACCAGCACCTCGTCCGGCGACCGGTAGAGGTGGATCCAGGGCGCGTGCGGAAAGGCCTCGCGCAGCAGGTCGAAGGCCATGGCGTGCCAGCAGTCGAGCTTGAGGAACAGCCGCCCCTCTCCCGCCCCGCGCGACCGGCCCAGCGCCGCGACCACGCCGCGCAGCAGCACGACCTTGCGCTCGCGGGGCAGTTCCGAGCGGACCACCGCGTCGATCGGCGCGGCCTCCGACAGCACGGTCGTCCCCTCCGGCGCGCCCAGCATCCGGCCGACCAGGGTCGAGCCGCAGCGCGACATGTGGAAGATCAGGCCGTCGGGCGCGGGACCGGCCAGGCCCTCCAGCGCGGCCAGCCGCGTGCGCGGGGCCAGCAGCCGGTTCAGCGGCGCGTGCCGCACCGCGCCGACGCTCTCGCCGAAGAACGGCTCGTCCAGCCGCCGCGCGCCGAAGAAGGCCCAGTCGACCGCGTCCTCGTCCGGCCGCACGGCGACCGGCAGCCAGCCGGCCGGCGGCGCGGCCCGCAGCGACAGAACCGTCCGGCGATCGAGCGCCGCCCGGATCGCCTCGCGCTCCAGCCCGATCCCCCAGGCCGCCGCCAGCGGTTCGAGGGCGGCGACCAGATCCTCGTCGCGGAACAGCGCCGCCAGCCGCGCGCAGGCCTGCGGCTCGGCCAGCAGCCGCGCGATCAGAGCGTCCCGGGCATCGCCCGCCGAAAGTTGCATGCCCGCCCCGAGCCCTTGTCGGTTGAGAGACGGCACAATAGTTTCGGACGATGAGATTTCCAGACCGCTTGCAGCTGCCCTTCGCGTTCGACGCCGAGCGGCTGCGCGCGGACCTGGCGGCGCTGGCGGCCTCCACCGACTGGATCGCCCACTTCGTCACCCAGAACTACGACGGCGACTGGAGCGTCATCCCCCTGCGCAGCGCCGCCGGCGCGACCCATCCGGTGATGATGATCTATTCGGATCCGGGCGCGACGGCGTTCGAGGACACCCCGTTCCTGGCCCCCTGCCCCTATTTCCGCGGCGTGATCGCCGCCTTCCCGTTCGAGGCGACCAGCGCGCGGCTGATGAAGCTGGCCCCCGGCTCGGTCATCAAGACCCACAGCGACGAGGACCTCGACGCCACCTCCGCCCTGGTCCGCTTTCACGTGCCGGTGGTCACCAATCCCGACGTCGACTTCCGCCTCAACGGCCGGCGGGTGGTCATGGAGGCCGGCAGCGCCTGGTACCTGAAACTCACCGACCCCCACAGCGTCGCCAACCATGGAACCGAAGACCGCGTGCACCTGGTCATCGACGGCCGGGTGAACGACTGGGTGCGGGGGTTGTTCGCGGAGGCGGAGGAGGTCGCGGTCTAGAAGCCTCTCAAGGGCTCAAAAGCTCGCCTCCCCCGCCCTCGTGGCGAGGGTCCATGTCGGCGACCGCTCAAACCTCGGCCCGGCGCGAAAGGTCTGAGCGGCTGAACGATGGGCCCTGGGCACGAGGCCCAGGGAAGCAGGATTTCTGGCGTCCGAGCGTCGGGGTTCGGAAGACCCCCTACGCCCCCACCAGCGTGAACTGCGCGTTCAGCCCGTCCACCGCGCTGTTGGCCACCCACAGGTCGAACAGGCCCGGCTCGGCGAGCCAGCCGTTTTCGCCGTAGAAGGCCAGGCTCTCGCGCTGCAGGACGAAGGTCACCTCGCGGGTTTCGCCGGGCTTGAGGTCCACGCGCGTGAAGCGCTTGAGCTCGCGCACCGGCCGCGTGCGGCTGGCCACCCGGTCGCGGACATAGAGCTGCACCACGTGGGTCCCGGCGATCTTGCCGGTGTTCCTGACCTTGGCGGTGATCCGCAGGCGATCGTTCCAGGCCAGGCTGGTCGTCGACAGCTTCAGGTCCGACAGGGCGAAGGTGGTGTAGGAAAGCCCGTAGCCGAAAGGATAGAGCGCCTCGTTCTTCACCGTCCGCCAGCGGGCCTTGTACTCCTGGATCTCGCTGTCGGCGGGCGCGGGCCGGCCGGTGGTGCGGTGATTGTAGGCGTAGGGCTGCTGGCCGCTCTCGTACGGGAAGCTGACCGGCAGGCGGCCCGAGGGGTTCACCGCGCCGAACACCACGTCGGCCACCGCGTGGCCGGTCTCGGTGCCCAGGAACCAGGTGGCCAGGATCGCCGGGGCGTTCTTGACCGCCCCGTCCAGCACCAGGGCCCGGCCGTGGCGCAGCAGCACGACGGTGGGCTTGCCGACGGCGGCGACGGCCTCGGCCAGCAGCATCTGCGGCCGGGGGATGCCGATGTCGGTGCGCGACTGGGCCTCGCCCGACATGTTCTGGCCCTCGCCGATCGCCAGCACGACGATGTCGGCGTTCTGGGCGGCGGCGACCGCCGCCTCGATCCCGCCGCGGATCGAGGCCTCGACCTCGCAGCCCTTGGCGGTGCGCAGCAGGTTGGGGTCCTCGAGCGCCTGGCGGAAGCCGGAGGCCAGATCCACGCCCAGGCTCTTGTCGCCGAAGAAGGCCCACGGCCCCAGGATGTTGTCGCGGTCCTCGGCGAAGGGGCCGATCAGGGCGATGCGCTTGCCCGATCGCGGCAGCGGCAAGAGGTTCCCGTCGTTCTTCAGCAGCACGATCGAGCGGCCGCCGGCCTCGCGGCTGAGGGCGCGCATCTGCGGCGTCGCGGTGCGGGCGGCCTGGGCCTTGGGGTCGATCGAGCGGAACGGCTGGTCGAACAGGCCGATGGCCTCCTTCAGCATCAGCACCCGGCGCACGGCCTGGTCGACCACGGCGATCGGCACGGCGCCGGCGGCCACCAGCTCGGGCAGGTAGCGGCTGTAGAGCCCGCTCTGCATGCTGATGTCGACGCCGGCCAGGATCGCCAGGCGCGCGGCGTCGCGGTCGTCGGCGGCGTAGCCGTGGGCCACCAGCTCCTGGTCGGCGGTGTAGTCGGAGATCACCACGCCGCGGAACTTCCACTCGCCGCGCAGCAGGTCGGTCAGCAGGGCCTTGTTGGCCGTGGCCGGCACGCCGTTGATGTCGTTGAAGGCCGACATGGCGGTGAGGCACCCGGCCTCGAAGGCGGCCTGGAACGGCGGCAGGTGCACCTCCCGCAGCGTCGCCTCGGAGATCTCGACGGTGTTGTAGTCCATGCCCGCGGCCACCGCGCCGTAGGCGGCGAAGTGCTTGGCGCAGGCCAGCATCGAGTCCGGCGCGGTCAGGTTGGGTCCCTGGAAGCCGCGCACCCGGGCCTGGGCCAGGGCCTCGCCAAGGAACACGTCCTCGCCCGAGCCCTCGGCCACCCGGCCCCAGCGCTCGTCGCGGGCGACGTCGACCATCGGCGCGAAGGTCCAGTGCAGGCCGTGGGCCGTGGCCTCCTGCGCGGCCGCCCGGGCGGTGCGCTCGGCCAGCGGCGGGTCGAAGGCGGCGGCCTCGGCCAGGGGGATCGGATAGACGGTCTTGAAGCCGTGGATGACGTCGGCCGCCAGCAGCAGCGGGATCCCCAGACGCGAATGCTCCACCGCCGCCGTCTGGGCCAGCAGCGCGCCCTCGACGCCGACGCCGTTCATCAGCGTGCCGATCTTGCCCGCCCGGGTCTCGGCCAGCAGCTGCTGGGTGTTGCGCAGGTTCACCGCCGGGTTCATGTCGCCCACCGGCGGGCGGATCATGTCGGCGTAGCAGGAAAGCTGCCCGGCCTTCTCCTCGATGGTCATCTGGGCGATCAGCGCCTCGACGCGATCCGAGCCTCGCCCCTGCGCCGCCGCCCGGCCGGCCAGGGCCAGCCCCGCGATCCCGGCGCCGCCCGCCATAAGTCCGCGACGGCTGATCCCTTCAAGCCGCGCCTCACGCCGATCCATAGAATCCCTTCCGACAGCCTTTCGGCGGGCAACCTCGCCGAGGACGGCCCGTCGCGCAACGGCTCGCCCGCTGCGAGGCGAACCGGCCCCGAACTTGAACCGTCCGCTTGCGTTATCAGTCTGGCTGAAGGGAGACACGACCATGACCGCCCAATGGCGCATCGAGATCCGACTGGGCGAGGGACACGCCCCCCTGCGCAGCGCGCTGGTCGAGGCCGACACCGAGGTCGAGGCCCTGCGCCAGGTGCTCGAAGAGGCCGAACGCGACCACGTGGCCGCCGAGGAACTGCTGCAGGACGGCCAGGAAGAGGTGTTCTCCCGCACCGAGGTGATTGACGGACATGTCGAGCACCAGGCCGAGGCCTGAGGCGACGCCGAAGGGTTGAGGCCCTCGGCCGCTACAACTTCGTTGACAGCGTTGTCAAACCATAGTGCTGTCCCTGCCTAACGACCGCGTTCGACGATCGAGGGAGGCCCCATGCACGACGCCCAGGCAAACAGCGCCCAAGGACCCAGCCGCCGCGCCCTGCTGGCCGCCGCCGCGCTGGGCCTCGGCCCCGCCCTCCCCGCCCTCGCCGCCGACCAGGAGGCCCGCGTCGGCGCGCTGCTGAAGCAGATGACCCTCGACGAGAAGATCGGCCAGACCCACCAGCCGGCCGGCGGTCGGCAGAGGGCGCTGAACTCCAAGATCGACGCCGCGGCGCTGGACCTCGTCCGCAAGGGCGGGGTCGGGTCGTACCTGCACGTGGCCGGCGCGGCCTTCCTGCGCGAACTGCAACGCACGGCGGTCGAGGAGTCGCGGCTGAAGATCCCGCTGCTGTTCGCCATCGACGTGGTGCACGGCTTCCGCACCCTCTACCCCGTGCCGCTGGCCATGGCGGCGACCTTCGATCCGGAGATCGTGCGGGCGACGGCGCGGATGGCGGCGGTGGAGACGGCGGTCAGCGGCCTGCACTGGACCTTCGCCCCGATGGTCGACATCGCCCGCGACCCGCGCTGGGGCCGCATCGTCGAGGGAGCCGGCGAGGATCCCTATCTCGGCAGCGTCATGGCCGACGCCCAGGTGCGCGGCTTCCAGGGCGACGGGCCCTCAAGCAAGGGATTGGCGGGCAAGGACTCGATCCTGGCCTGCGCCAAGCACTTCGGCGCCTATGGCGCGGCGGCGGGCGGGCGCGACTACGACAGCGCCGAGCTGTCGGACCGCACGCTGAACGAGGTCTACCTGCCGCCTTTTCATGCGGCAGCGATGGCGGGCTCCAGTACGATGATGACCGCCTTCAACGACCTGAACGGCGCCCCCACCACCGCCAACGCCGCCCTGGTGCGCGGCGTGCTGAAGACCCAGTGGACCTGGCCGGGCCTGGTGGTCAGCGACTGGAACGCCATCCTCGAACTGATCAACCACGGCATCGCCGAGACCCCGGTCCAGGCCGCCGCCCTGGCCCTGAAGGCCGGGGTCGACATGGACATGGCCAGCGGCGTCTACGCCGCCCACCTGAAGGCCGCGATCGCCGCCGATCCGTCGCTTGCGCCCCTGCTCGACCAGGCCGTGACCCGGATCCTGACCGCCAAGATGCGGCTTGGCCTGTTCGACGATCCCTACCGCTTCGGCGACGTCGAGCGGGAGAAGACGGTGTTCCTCAGCCCGCCGCACCGCGCCATCGCCCGCGAGGCGGCGCGCAAGGCCGTGGTGCTGCTGAAGAACGACGGCGGCCTGCTGCCGATCGCGCCCGCCACGAAGAAGATCGCCGTGATCGGCGCCCTGGCGGCCGACAACCTCTCGCAGCTGGGCTCATGGAAGGCGCGCGGCCAAGTCGCCGACGTCGCCCCGCTGCTGCCGGCGCTGCAGGCCGCCGCGCCGGCCGGAACCGAGATCGTCCATGTGGCCGGCGCCTCGCCGCGCAGCCTCGACGAGAGCGGCATCCCCGCCGCCGTCGAGGCCGCCAAGGCCGCCGACCTCGTGCTGCTGATGGTCGGCGAGGACTTCGACCACAGCGGCGAGTCCCGCAGCCGCTCGGACCTGTCGCTGCCCGGCGCCCAGAGCGCCCTGGCCCGCGCGGTGTTGGCCACCGGCAAGCCCGTCGTCGTGCTGCTGCCGTCGGGCCGCCCGCTGGTCGCGCCTGAGGTGCTGGAGAAGGCCCCGGCGGTGCTGGCGACCTGGTTCCTCGGCGTCGAGGCCGGACCGGCCCTGGCCGACATCCTGTTCGGCAAGGCAGCCCCCGGCGGCCGACTGCCGGTCGGCTTCCCGCGCGCCACGGGCCAGTCGCCGACCTTCTACGCCCACACGCCCAGCGGCCGTCCGGCCGATCCGGATCTCGCCAAGGACACCGTCCGCTACCACGACGTCGACATCGGGCCGCTGTTCCCATTCGGCCATGGCCTGAGCTACGCGCCCTTCGCCTATTCCGACCTGGCGCTGGATCGCGAGACCGTCGCGCCCGGCGGGGCGGTGAGGATCTCCCTGACCGTGGCCAACACCGGATCGGTCGCCGCCGACGAGGTGGTGCAGCTCTATGTCCGTGACCCGGTCGCCAGCGTCGCCCGGCCGGTCAAGGAGCTGCGCGGCTTCCTGCGCGTGACCCTCGCGCCCGGCGAGAAGAAGCGCGCGGCCTTCACCCTGACGCCCGCCCAGCTGGCGATCTGGAGCCCGGCCGGCTGGATCATCGAGGCCGGCAAGGTCGAGGTCATGGTCGGCTCGTCATCGGCCGACATCCGGCTGAGGGGGGCCTTCACGATCACCGCGCCCGGCAAGGGCCGTGATCCGGCGACCGCCATCCTCACGCCCGTGAGCCTCGCGTGAGCGGGCCGCTCTGGACCCTGCTGGTCGTCGCCGCCGGGGTCGCCCTGGTGGTCTTCGCCACGCTGAAACTGCGCCTGCCGGCCTTCTTCGCCCTGCTGCTGACCGCCATCGCCGCCGGGATCGCCTTCGGGGCCGAGCCGGTCAGCGTGCTGGCTTCGGTGAAGAAGGGCGCGGGCGAGGCCCTGGGCTTCGTCGCCGTGATACTGGGCCTGGGCTCGATCTTCGGCGCCCTGCTGGAAGCCGGCGGCGGGGTGGGCGTCATGGCCCGCGCCCTGCTCGACCGTTTCGGCGTACGCCGCGCGCCCTGGGCCTTGGCGACCATCGGCGTGCTTGTGGGCATTCCCCTCTTCTTCGACGTCGCCCTGATCATCCTGGCCCCGCTGATGCTGGGCGTGGCCCAGCGCTCGGGCAAGGCCGTGGCCTTCGTCGCCCTGCCGGTGCTGGCGGGCCTGGCGGTGATGCACGGCCTGCTACCGCCGCATCCCGGACCGGTCGCGGCGGCCGAACTGCTGCACGCCGACTATGGCCGCATCGCCCTGTGGGGCCTGGCCTGCGGCATCCCGGCCGTGCTGGTCGCCGGGCCGCTCTACGCACTGGCCGCTTTCCGGAAGGGCGTCTACGTCGCACCAGAGACGTCACCGGTCGCGGACGACGGCGCGGCCGACGCCCTGATCGGCCTTTGGCCGGCCCTGGTGGGCATGCTGGCCCCGCTCGTCCTGATCGTCGCCGGCGCCGTGGCCCACGCCGCCCTGCCGGAAGGACCGGTCCGCACCGCCTTGGAGTTCTTCGGCCATCCGTTCGTGGCCCTGGCCGTGGCCTGCGGCTATGCCTGGGTGCTGCTGCGCCGGCGCGGCGTCGACCGGCATCGGCTGCTGGGGATCGCTGGACGCGCCCTGGAGCCGGCCGGCGCTATCGCCCTGGTCATCGGGGCCGGCGCGGCCTTCAAGCAGGTGCTGATCGACAGCGGGGCCGGCGCCCACCTGACCGCCGCCGTCGAGGGCGCCCGGCTGTCGCCGCTGGTGTTCGGCTTCTTGATCGCGGCGATCATGCGCATCGCCCAGGGCTCGGCCACCGTGGCCATGGTCGCCGCCGCCGGCCTCGCCGCGCCGCTGGCGACGGCGGCCGGGCTCGACGCCAACCAGGTCGCCCTGGTGGTGATCGGCATCGGCTCCGGCGCGACCGTGGTCAGCCACGTCAACGACGCGGGGTTCTGGCTGGTCGGGCAGTATCTGGGCCTGTCGGAGACCGAGACGTTCAGGAGCTGGACGGTGGCCTCGACGATGGCGGGGCTGGTGGCGTTCGCGGCGGCGCTGGTGGCGTCGGCGCTGGTCTAGATCACGCTTTCAAACGCTCTCCCCCCCGCTCGTCATCCCGGAAAGCGCGTAGCGCTTATCCGGGATGACGAACTTGGTAGGAAACGAAGCCCCTACCGCAGCACGCCCCGCTTCGTCTGCCACCAGGCGTAGGCCATGAACAGCGCCAGCAGCACGGCGATCACCGCGCTGGTCACGGCCATCTGCTGGCCCATCACCTTGCCGCCGTCGCTGAGGACATAGGTGTAGAGGAGGCTCAGCAGGAACGCGGCCAGCGACACGGCGAACACCGGCACGGCGATCTTCCGGCGCAGGAGGATCAGCACCGAGGCGGCGAAGGCCCCGAACACGCCGATCGCCCAGACCGCCGTCATCCAGCCCGGCATTCGCTGGTAGTGGTCGATCTGGGCCTGGGTCATGCCGGCGCTGGCCATGTAGGCCGGCCCCTGGGCCATGCTCATCACGAAATCGAACACGCCGACGGAATTGAACAGCACGGCGACCGCGCCCACCAGCCACAGGTGCCAAGGCGTCTTGCTCTTGATCTGGCTCATCATGCCCTCCCCAGGTCATGGTTTTCTTCTGGGGACGAGACTGCCTCAGGCGGCCCGGCGGCGATAGAGATAGTCGTCCGGCAGGCCCATGCGGCGGGAAGACTCGACGGCCGGCGAACCCTTGATCGGCACCTTGTCGGCGCTGGCCCCGGCCAGACGCACCAGGCGCCGTTCGACACCGTTCAACTGCCAGGTCTCGCCCAGGCCCAGCCGCGCCCGCACCTCGACCGGGGTGATGGCCACGGCCGCCCGCACCAGCGGCTTCTGGATCAGCCGCAGCGGCCCCGGCAGCAGCGGCGTGGACGTCATGATGTGGAGGAACTCGAAGACTATGTCCGACGGCTCGAGACTCGGCAGCATCAAGGCCATCTGCCGCTTCCACTCGGCCTCGCTGGTCGGCGCGCCGGTCGCGCCGTAGAGCCGCGCGCCGGGGGCGGCCTCGGCGAAGGCGGCGTCGCGCTCGGCCGGGGTCAGGGCGTGGGCGTAGGCGTGATAGGCCTCGATGAAGCCGAAGCTGGCCGTGGCCTGCACCCAGTCCAGCAGCACCGGGTCGTTGGCCTGGTAGGCGACGCCCCCCGGCGTCTGCCCCGTCACATGGCCGTGCATGCGCACCACGCCGGCGATCATCTTCTCGGCCGTTTCGCGCGGGCCGTAGACCGTGACCATGGCCGCCAGGCCCGTGCGCTTGAGGCGCTTCAGGGGTTCGGCCTTGAAGCTGGAATGATCCCAGACGCCCGAGCGCACGCGCGGCTCGGCCAGCTCCAGCAGCACCGCGGTGATGCCGCCGACGAACAGCGACACCGGGTTCTTGAACACCCGCCACGACACCGAGTCCGGCGCGATCAGGGCGGCCGCGCCCGGCGGGGCGGAGAAGTCGATCGCCGGTCCCCCGTCCGGCTTCAGCAGTCGCGCGGCGGCCCGCGAGAGGGGATCGGCCATCAGTTCACCCGTCTTTCGCGCCCGACCCAGTAGGGCTCGCGCAGCTGCCGGCGCAGGATCTTGCCCGAGGCGTTGCGCGGCAAGGCCTCGACGAAGTCCACGCTCTTGGGGGCCTTGAAGTGCGCGATCCGCGTGCGGGCGAAGGCGATGATGTCATCGGCGTCGGGCGTGATCCCGGGCTTGGGCGCGACCACCGCCTTGACCGCCTCGCCCCACTTGTCGTCGGGCACGCCGATCACCGCCACCTCGGCCACGTGCGGATGGCCGTAGACGGCGCTCTCCACCTCGGCCGGATAGATGTTCTCGCCGCCGGAGACGATCATGTCCTTCACCCGGTCGTGGATGAAGAGATAGCCGTCGTCGTCCAGGTAGCCGGCGTCGCCGGTGCGCAGCCAGCCGTCGCCGTCGATGGTCGCGGCGGTGGCCGCGTCCAGCTTCCAGTAGCCGGCCATGTTCGAGGCGCTGCGCACGGCGATCTCTCCGACGGTGTTCGCAGGCAGAACGCCGCCGGCCTCGTCGAGGATGCGCAGCTCGACCCCCGGCATCGGCAGGCCGGCCGAGCGCATGCGGGTGTTGCCGGCCGGGTCGTGGTCCTCGGGCGGCAGATAGACCACCGTGCCGGTGGTCTCGGTCATGCCGTACTGCTGGACGAAGCCGCAGCCGAACACCTCGATGCTCTCGCGCAGCAGATCCAGCGGGATCGGGGCCGCGCCATAGAGGATGTAGCTGAGCCGCGAATAGTCGATCTGGCGGGCGCGGGGCAGGCGCACGACGATCTGCAGGGCGGCCGGCACCAGGAACATCTTCGACACCCGGTCGTGCTCGATGAAGTCCAGCACCTTGAAGGGGTCGAACTCGCGCGCCACCACGCCCTTGGCCCCGTTGAAGAGGCCCACCAAGCCCCAGCCGGTGCCGCCGATATGGGCCACCGGCATGGCCACCAGGCTGACGTCGTCGGGACCCCATACGTTCCAGGGCATCGCCGTCTGCTCGGCGGCGGCCTTGCGCATGGCCAGCAGGTTGTCGTGGGTCAGCATCGCGCCCTTGGGCTTGCCCGTCGTGCCCGAGGTGTAGAGCTGCAAAACCACGTCCGACGGCGCCAGCGGCACGGCGGGATCGGCCTCGTCCTGGGCGTCGCGCCAGGCCGGAAAGGCCGCAAGATCGCCGCCGCCTTCCATGGCGACGACCGGCGGCTGGGGTCCGGCCAGCAGCTTGGCGACCTCGCCCACGTGCTCGACCAGCTCGGGGCCGACGAAGACCATCTTCGCCTCGGTGTCGGCGACGATGTAGGCGATCTCGGCCGGGGCCAGGCGCCAGCCGACGGGGGCCATCACCACCCCGGCCTTGGCCGCCCCGAGCAGCAGCTCGAAATAGCTGTCGCTGTTCTTGCCGACATAGGCGATGCGGTCGCCGGGCTTCAGCCCCTCGGCGATCAGGGCCCGGGCCACCTGGTTGGTGCGGCGGTCGAGCTCGGAGAAACTGGTCTCACGCCCCTCGAAGGCGAAGGCCACGGCGTCGGGCCGCACCTGGGCGTGATAGCGGGGCACGTCGCCCAGCGT
Organism: Caulobacter sp. GW821-FHT09B11; assembly: GCF_059418205.1. Lineage (NCBI taxonomy): Bacteria > Pseudomonadati > Pseudomonadota > Alphaproteobacteria > Caulobacterales > Caulobacteraceae > Caulobacter > Caulobacter sp. GW821-FHT09B11. The sequence continues at coordinate 181,361 of NZ_JBWKPK010000006.1, forward strand.
CGGCATGCGGGCGAAATCGACGGCGTCCTGGATCATCGCTGCTCTCCCGGTGAAGCCGTCTGGCGCGGCCGTTCGAAGAACATGGTTTTCGGCGTGACCCCGGGTAAGTCAACGCTCGGTGGAGAAGCCAAGTGCGGGGGTCCGTGGAATGGCGCGTTGAGTCGTCCCCGCGACCGGCCGTAAGCTGTGACTCGAAAGCCGCGAGGAAAAGCACGCCCATGACCAGCTTCCTCCTGCGCCGCGAGCAGCGCGGCCTGCTGATCTCGGTCCTGCTGGGCCTGGTGGTCGCGCCGCTGCTGCTGCTGCTGACCACCTGGGAGATCCAGCGCGAGTTCACCCGCGGCCGCATGCTGCGCGACGCCGTCGACCACTCCTACGAGCAGCGCATGCAGCTGCAGACGGTGTTCTCGCTGATGCAGGACGCCGAGACCGGCCAGCGCGGCTTCGTCATCACCGGCCAGGACCGGTTCCTGGAGCCCTACGACGCCGCCCTGCGCCGCCTGCCCAGCCAGCTGGCTTCCTTGCGCGCCCTGCGCCAGCGCGACGTCGGCGACCTCATCGCCAACGACGATCCGGTCTTCGATCGCCTCGAAGCCCTGATCGAGCAGAAGCAACAGACGATGGCCGAGGGCATCCGCCTTCGCCGCGAACAGGGGCACGACGCGGCCCGCACCCTGATCTCCAGCGGCAAGGGCAAGGTGATCATGGACGAGATCCGTCTCGTCACCCGCGAGCTCCAGGCGTCCGACAAGGCCGCCCTCGACCGCCGCATCGCCGCCAACGACGCCCTGACCCTGCGCACCGAGCGCCTGACCCAGACCCTGTTCGCGGTGCTGGTGGTGTTCCTGCTGGCCGCCTTCATCCTGCTGTCGCGCCAGATCCGCGCCCGCCAGCAGCTGTTCACCGTGGCCCAGGCCACGGCCGGACGGCTGGACGCCATCCTCGACAACGCCCAGGACGCCGTCATCACCCTCAATCCCAGCGGCACCATCGAGACGGTCAACAAGGCGGCCGAGGCCATGTTTGGCCTGCCGCGCGAGACGCTCGTGCGCCGGGCCCTGTCGCAATTCGTCGACCTGCCCGACCGCGGCCAGCTGTTCGTCCAGCACCTGGCCGGCGGCGAAGACCTGTCCAAGGGCGTGCTGCGCGAGTTCGTCGCCTACCGCACCGACGGGAGCACCTTCCCCGTCGAGGCCTCGATCGGCCTCGTCCGCCTGCCCGAGGGCGAGCGCATCACCGCCTCGGTGCGCGACATCTCCGAGCGCCGCCGCGTCGAGCGGCTGAAGGCCGAGTTCGTCTCGACCGTCAGCCACGAGCTGCGTACGCCCCTGACCTCGATCGCCGGCTCGCTCGGGCTGCTGGTCGGCGGGGCGGCCGGCGCCCTGCCCGAGCGCGCCGCGCGCCTGCTGGGCATCGCCCACAGCAACTGCCAGCGGCTGGTGCGGCTGATCAACGACATCCTGGATATCGAGAAGATCGAGTCCGGCCAGATGGAGTTCGCGCTCCAGCCGCTCGACCTCAGCGACCTGGCCCAGCGGGCGGTGGACGGCATGGGCGGGCTGGGCGGCCAGATGGGCGTGACCTTCAAGCTCGACGTCGCGCCGAACCTGCCGCCGGTGCGCGGCGACGCCGACCGCCTGGCCCAGGTGGCCGCCAACCTGCTGTCGAACGCCGCCAAGTTCTCGCCGCCCGACGGCGTGGTCGAGGTCAGGGTCTACGCCCCGCGTCCCGACCTGCTGCGGTTTTCGGTGCGCGACCACGGCGCCGGCGTGCCCGAGGCCTTCCGCGACCGCATCTTCTCGAAATTCGCCCAGGCCGACGCCTCCGACACCCGCGCCAAGGGCGGCACGGGCCTGGGCCTGGCCATCTCGCGCGAGATCGTCCAGCGCCACGGCGGGCGGCTGTGGTTCGAGTCCGAGCCCGGCCAGGGCGCGACCTTCCAGTTCGAGCTGGCGACCGTCGAGACCCGCCCCCGGACGATCGAGGCCGGCGACGGCGGCGCCCGGGTGCTGTTGTGCGAGGACGATCCCGACATCGCCGAGATCCTGTCCCAGGCCCTGCGCGAGGCCGGGGTGCGGGTGCACACGGTCGGCGACGTGGCCTCGGCCCGGGCGGTGCTGGAGATCGGCGGCTTCGACGCCTTCGTCACCGACGTGCGCCTGCCCGACGGCAGCGGCCTTGACCTGCTGCGCCGCCTGCGCGCCGACGCCAACACCCGCGACATCCCCGCCCTGGTGATCTCGGCCGAGGCCGCCGAGGGCCGGGGCGAGGCGCTGGACGTCGTCGACTGGCTGCAGAAGCCGATCGACCTGGAGCGCCTGCGCACCGCCGTCCATCGCGCCGTCAACGGCCATGCCGACACCCGCCGCATCGATGTGCTGCACGTCGAGGACGACCGCGACGTCCACGCCGTGGTCCGCGACGCCCTGCTGGACCGCTGCACCGTCCGCCACGCCGACAGCGTGCGGACCGGACGCGCCGCCCTCTCGATGGCCAGGCCCGACGTCGTCATCCTCGATCTGGGCCTCGGCGACGGCAACGGCGTGGAGCTGCTGGGCGACCTGCACGATGGCGGCGATCCGGTTCCGGTCATCGTGTTCTCGGCCCAGCCCATCGAGGACAAGGCCCTGGCGGCCTCGGTCGACGCGGTGCTGACCAAGTCCAAGACCACTCTGGACCAGCTGGCCCGAACTGTGCGCAAGCTCGCCGCGGACGCCGATTCCAAGAGACGCCGATGACCGACCTGAAGCTCCTTTACGTCGACGACGAGGCCGACATCCGCGAGGTGGCGACCTTCTCGCTGGAGCTGGATCCGGGCATCGAGGTGAGGGCCGCCGACGGCGGCGCCGAGGCCTTCGCCATGCTCGATCGCGACGCCTGGCGCCCGGACGTGGTGCTGCTGGACGTGATGATGCCCGACATGGACGGTCCGGCCGTGCTGGCCAGACTGCGCGAGCGGGGCGACCTCGACGGCGCGCCGGTGATCTTCATCACCGCCCGCGCCCAGGCCGAGGAGCGCGCCCGCCTGCTGGGCTTCGGCGCGGCCGACGTCATCACCAAGCCGTTCGACCCGATGACCCTGGCCCAGGACGTGCGGGCGATCCTGGCCCGATGAGCGATCCCCTCGCCCCGCTGCGCGCCAAGTTCCTCGTCCGCGCGGCGCAGGACCTGGCGCTGCTGCGGTCGGACGAGACCTCGATCAAGGACCGCCACTATGTCGTTCACCGCCTGGCCGGCGCGGCGGGCGTGTTCGGCTATGGCGAGATCACCGAACTGGCCCGCGACCTCGACGACCTGCTGCTGGCGCAGGGCGACGCCCCGCCCGAGGCGTTTTCCGCGCTGATTTCGGCGCTGGAAGGCCTGGAAGCCTAGGCGCCTCGCCCATTTTCCTCAAATTCGGCCGCGCCTTAACGTTATAGGCGGGGTTAGACGCGACCTTGCTCTCGAGTTCGGACGGGACGAGCGAGTACGGCGTCATGTTTGCAGTAAAGCGTTTCGAGGGCGAGGCGAGCCAGACCCGCCTGCTGCTGTCGCTGATCGCCGCCTACGCCGTCGCCATCGCCTATTGCGACCTGCTGACCCGGGGCCCGTCGGGCATGGCCTCGATGTGGCCGTGCAACGGCCTGCTGGCCGCCGGCCTGATGCTGCTGACGCCCGGCCGCAGCGCGATCCTGCTGGTGGTCAGCGCCGCCAGCCACCTGCTGCTCGACGGCCTGGGCGGCACGCCGCCGGCCATGACGGTGCTGTTCACGACGCTGGATTCGCTAGAGGCGGTGCTGATCGCCCTGGTGCTGTCGCGCACCTTCGGCGGACCGCCCCGGCTGAAGAACCTGGGGCGCGCCGTGCGGACGGTCAGCCTGGCCCTGCCGGTGACCGTGGTGCTGGCCGTGACGGGGGCCTTCGCGACCGCGCCGATGCTGCACGCGCCCCTGCCCGTGTTGATCAAGAACTGGCTGTTCATCAACATCCTGGGCATGAGCGTCGGCCTGCCCGCCGCCCTGATCCTGTTCGACCCACGGATGAAGCGCGGCTTCGAGCGGTCGGCCTGGGAGAAGGCCGCGTGCTACCTGTCGGTCGCCGTCGCCGCCCTGCTGGCGTTCGGCCGCCCCGGCCACACCCTGCCGTTCCTGGTGTTTCCGGCCGGGGTGCTGGTGGCCTTCCGGCTGGGTCCCAAGGGCGCGGCCTGGTCGGCCCTGATCACAGCCGCCATCGCCACGCCGCTCAGCGTGCTGGGCATCGTCGCCGAAGCCGCGACGAGAGCCCAGGCGTCCGAGCGCGCTCATGCCCTGCAGCTCCTCGTCAGCGCCCTCTTCTTCACCTGCCTGGCCGCCGCCCTGGTGCTGGCCAACCAGCAGCGCCTCAAGCAACTGCTGGTGCGCCGCCAGGCCCTGGCGCGTCAGGCCCAGGCCCGCGCCCAGGCCGCGAGCCTGGCGAAGACCGAGTTTCTGGCCACCATGAGCCACGAGATCCGCACGCCGCTGAACAGCGTGCTGGGCTTCACCCGCCTGCTGGCCGACCGCGACGATCTGGCCCCCGAGGCCCGCCGCCACGTGGCCCTGATCGACGGCTCGGGCGGCGCCCTGCTGACCCTGGTCAACGACGTGCTCGACTTCTCGCGCGTCGAGGCCGGCCGGGTCGAGCTGGAGATCGCGCCCGCCCGGGCAGAGACCGTGCTGCGCGACGCCGCCGCCATCGTCGCCCACGACGCGCAGGCCAAGGCCCTGGCGCTGGACATCGAGATCGTCGGCGAGGCTGATCGCCACCACGGCCTGGACGCCGCCCGCCTGCGACAGGTGCTGCTCAACCTGCTCAACAACGCCGTCAAGTTCACCCCGGCCGGCAAGGTGACCGCCCGCCTGATCGTGACGTCCGGCCCCGAAACCGACACCTTGCGGATCGAAGTCAGCGACACCGGCATCGGCGTGCCGCCGCAGCTGCGCGACCGGCTGTTCCAGCGCTTCTCGCAGGGCGACAGCTCGGTCACGCGGGCTTTCGGCGGCGCGGGCCTGGGCCTGGCGATCAGCAAGGCGCTGGTCGAGCTGATGGACGGCAGGATCGGCATGGAGGCCAACGCCGACCAGGGCTCGACCTTCTGGATCGAGCTGTCGGCCGAGGCGTGCGACGCGCCCCGCCATGCGCCTTTGGCCGCCGCCGGCCGGATCGCCGGGACCCGCGTCCTGCTGGTCGACGACCACCCGATGAACCGCGAGATCGGCGGCGCCTTCCTGACCCTGGCCGGCTGCGAGGTGACCACCGCCGACAACGGCCGGCAGGCGGTCGACCTGGCTCGGGCCGGCGGCTTCGACGTCGTGCTGATGGACATCCACATGCCCGGCATGGACGGGTTGAGCGCCACCCGCGCCATCCGCGCCCTGCCCGGCCCGGCCGCCGCCGTGCCGATCATCGCCATGAGCGCCGACGCCCTGCCCCAGCAGGTCGCCCAGTGCCGCGAGGCCGGCATGGTCGATCACGTGGCCAAGCCGATCCAGAAGGACGTGCTCTATGCGACGATCGAGACCTGGGCGGGGGAACGCGAGGCGGCCTGACGCCCGTCCCTCGCTCGTCATGGATCTGGGGTCGAAAAACCGAAGTTCAAGAATTGTCGGCCGGCGAATTATGCGCAGTCTGTAGCGCCTTCGACGCGGGGCCGCGGCCCCATCCGAAAGGGCCCCGACCATGACCTCAACGACCGCGTACTATCACGGCACCAAGGCCGACCTCGAAATCGGCGACCTGATCGGCGCCGGCTACGCCTCCAACTACGGCGCGGGCCGGGCGGCGGCCTACGTCTATTTCAGCGCCACCCTCGACGCGGCGACCTGGGGCGCGGAACTGGCCCGGGGCGAGGGTCGCGGCCGGATCTACGTCGTCGAGCCGACCGGACCGTTCGAGGACGATCCCAACCTCACCGACAAGAAGTTCCCCGGCAATCCGACCCTGTCGTACCGCACCAAGGACCCGCTGCGGGTCGTCGGCGAGGTGACCGACTGGACGGGCCATCCGGCCGAGCAGCTCCAGGCCATGCGCGACCACCTGGCCCGGCTCGATGCGCAGGGGATCGAGGCGATCGAGGACTGAGGCGGCGCCAATTCCACAATAAGTTCGTCATCCCGGAAAGCCCGCAGGGCTTATCCGGGACCTAGGGGACCGGGCTCGGCGGATCGATCAAGCGCCCCAGCGACGGTCCAGCGCAGTGCGGCCGCCCCTGGGTCCCGGCTCTCCGCTTCGCTGCGGCCGGGATGACGATGGAAGGCGCGCAGCTTCGCCCCCGCCCGCCGCCGTCCGCCCCACACCGCTGTCGCCGCCCGCGCCAGCCGGCCATCACGGCGGCCATGGACAGCCTCTTCTCCCCCGCCCTCGCCCTGCATGTGACCTGCGGCTTCGCCGTCGTGGCCGCCGGCCTCGTTCCGCTGCTGGCCCGCAAGGGCTCGCGGCTGCACCGGTTGTCGGGGCGGGTCTATGTGGCGGTGATGGGGACGCTGCTGGCGGCGGCCTGGGTGATGACGGTCCTGCGCTTCAACGCCTATTTCGCCGCCCTGTCGGCGACGGCCAGCATCGGCCTGTTCTCCGGCTTCCGGGTGCTGGGCCGCAAGCGCCCCGACCTCGACCCGCGCCAGCGCGCCCGGCCCCTGGACTGGGCGGCGGCCCTGGCCGTGGTCGCCATCGGCGCCTGGGTGGTGGGCCAGCTGCTGACCGGCGCCTCGAAGAGCCCGCGCATGCCGACCCTGGCCCTGGCCTACGCCGCCTTCGCCTTCGGCGGCTGGGACCTCTGGCGGTTCGCCCGGCCGACCGACTGGCCGTTCAGCCCAGACCTCTGGACCTACGAGCATCTAGCGAAGATGCTGTGCGCCTACGGGGCGGTGATCAGCGCCTTCTCGGGCAATTTCCTGACCTTCCTGCCGCCGCCATGGAGCCAGCTCTGGCCGACCCTGCTGTTCCAACCGCTGGCCATGGGCTGGATCGCGGTGCTGATCATCCGGCGGCGGCGAGTATGGTCGCCCGCCTGAAGGCCGCCCCGCCCCGCGCCTGGGTCTGGGCCTTCGTCGCCTACAGCTGGACCATGACCACGGTCAGCGCCGCCTGGTTCGCCCGCCGGTTCGCCGCCGATCGCGGCGAGGCGCTGGGCGTCGTCCCGTCACTGCTCTGGCAAGGTTCGATCTATGCCGCCTGGCTGCCGGCGGCGGCGATCGTCTGGTGGCTGCTGCGCCGGTTCGGAGCCGGGGCGCGCGGCGTGGCGGCGAGCTTCGTCGCGGGGATCGCCGTGGTTCCTGCGCAGGCGGCGATCTCCAGCCTGATCGACGCCGGCTTTCTCGGCGACGGCGATTTCGGCGCGCGGATGCTGGGGCGCACGCCCGTCTGCCTACTGCTCTATTCGGCCATCGTCGCGGTCGGGCTGGCGGCCGTCCACCACCGCCGCGCCGCCGAGGCCCGGGCTCGCAACGCCCTGTTGGAGAGCGCCCTGGCCGAAGCTCGCGCCGTCGCTCCCGCGCCCGAGACCGAGCGGCTGATGGTGATGTCGGGCGCCCGGCGCATCCCGGTCGAGATCTCGGCCGTCGAATGGTTCGGCGCGGCCGACAACTATGTCGTCGTCCACTGGGCCGGCCGCGAGGGCCTGCTGCGCGCCACGCTGCAGGGGCTGGAAGCGCGGCTGGACCCCCGCCTCTTCGCCCGCGCCCACCGCTCGACCCTGGTCAACCTCGCCCACGTGCGCGAGGCCCAGCCGCTGTCGGACGGCTCCTGGCGGCTGGCGATGGCCGGCGGCGGCGAGGTGGTCACCAGCCGGACCTACAGGGACGCGCTGCTGGAGCGGTTGGGCGGTCGGGGCGGCTGAGGAACTTTAGCGCCCTCCCCATTTCTCCCGTCATTCCCGCCCTTGTGGCGGGAAACCCTGGTTCCGCTCGCAAGCGAGGCGCAAGCGACGTGCTGAGCACGTCGCCCCAACTGCCCTTGCGGCTGACAGAGGGTTTCCCGCCACAAGGGCGGGAATGACGGGAGAGAGGGAGAGTGGGGGAGGATAAAGATGGGTTCCCCCCCCTCAGCTCCCCGGGCAAGCCACGTGCGCGTCGGTCGGCTCCAGGCGGATCTCGCGGAAGGCCAGCTTGAAGCCGGCGCCCGCCGACAGCACCACGGGCGAGGAGATGCGGCTCATGTCGGCGCCCGCCGCCTTCAGGCACGAGAGCTTGATCTGGGTCTTGCGCCACTCGCCCACCGGGGCGTCGGCGAAGATCTTCGTGACGTCCACCCCGCCGGCGCACCCCTCGCCGCACGACACCGAGAAGCCCACCGATCCTTGGGCGCGAGCATCGACGCGGTAGGTCAGGGCGATCGACAGGTCGCCGGTGGTCTGGCGGGTGAGGTCGGCGGGCGGGCCGTTGACCAGCAGGGCGCCGGGACCGGTCCAGGCGGCCAGACGGGCGTCCTCCTGGGCGGCGGCGTCGATGGCGGTCAGGGTCACCCCGCCGGCCGTCGACAGCAGCCACGGCGCCGGCGTGCGACCGGCGATGAAGTACTTGTCGACATTGGCGCCGGCGCCGCTGACGCCCGACACTTCCGACAGCTGCGCCACCTTGCCGGGCTTGGCGTAGGACAGGCCGTAGCCATAGGCGAACTGCGGGTCGTAACCGGCGTCGCCATGGTTCAGCGGCCCCTGGTCGGCGCGCTTGGGCCAACTGAACGACAGCTTGCCGGTGAAGTCGCGCCGAGGCTTGCCGCTCTTGGCGGCCACCAGCACGTCGGCCACCCCACCGCCTTCCGAGCCCGGCAGCCAGGCCGCGACGAAGGCGTCCGAGGCGTTGATCTCCGGGTTCGCCCACAGCGGCCGGCCGCTGAGGAACACCGCCACCACCGGCACGCCGGCGGCCTTGAGCTTCTTTAGCAGGGCCAGGTCGGTCTTGTCGCCCGGCTGGTATTCCAGGTGCTGCAGGTCGCCCTGGAACTCGGCATAGGGCGTCTCGCCGAACACCACCACGGCGACGTCCGGCTTGTCGGCGAACGATCCGTCCTTCGACAGGGTCGCCTTGCCGCCCGAGGCCTCGACCGCTTCCTTCAGCCCGCTCCAGATCGACTGCGCATTGGGGAAGTCGGCGTTAGTGTTGCCCGTGCCCTGCCACGACAGGGTCCAGCCGCCGGCCGCCTTGCCGATGTCGTCGGCGTCGCCGGCCACCAGCACCTTCGCGCCCGCCTTGATCGGCAGGACGCCGTCGTTCTTCAGCAGCACCAGCGACTTGGCCACCGCCTCGCGGGCCAGGGCGCGATGGTCGGGCGCGCCGACGCGCTCGAAACGGCCCTGCACCGGCGGAGCGACGCGATCGAACAGGCCGGCCTTGACCTTCACCCGCAGGATCCGCCGCACGGCGTCGTCCAGCCGCGCCATCGGGATCTCGCCGCTCTCGACCTGCTTGAGCGTATTGTCGAACAGGCCCTGCCAGCTGTCGGGCGCCATGTACATGTCGAGGCCCGCGTTCAGGGCCTGCGGGCACGAGACGTTGGAGCAGCCGTCGACCTGGCCGTGGGCGTTCCAGTCGCCGACCACGAAGCCGGTGAAGCCCAGGCGGTCCTTCAGCACGTCGGTCAACAGGGTCTTGTTGCCGGTGTGCTTGACGCCGTTCCAGCTGGAGAACGAGGCCATCACCGTCAGGATGCCGGCGTCGATGCTGGGCGGGTAGCCCTGGGCGTGCAGGCGGACGAGGTCAGCCTCCGACACCGCCGCATCGCCCTGGTCCTTGCCGCCCGTGGTGCCGCCATCCGCCAGGAAGTGCTTGGCGCTGCCGGCGATGTGGCCGGCCTCCAGCGCCTTGCCGGAAACGAGCTTGCCTTGCAGGCCCAGCGTCATGCGGCCGGCGTAGCTTTTGACGATCTCCGGATCCTCGCCATAGCCCTCATAGGCGCGGCCCCAGCGGTCGTCGCGGGGCACGGCCACCGTCGGGCCGAAGGTCCAGTCGCCGCCGCTGACCGCCACCTCCTCGGCCGTGGCCTTGCCGATGCGCTCGATCAGGTCGGGATCGCGGGTCGCGCCCAGGCCGATGTTGTGCGGAAAGAGCGTCGCGCCCACCAGGTTGTTGTGGCCGTGCACGGCGTCGATGCCGAACATGATCGGGATGGCCACGTGGCCGTCGCGCTGTTCGAGAGAGACGGCCCGGAACAGGTCGACGAAATCGGCCCATTCTTTCGCCTGCGCCTTGTCGTCGCCGTTCGGCCCCGAGCTGCCGCCGGCCAGGATCGAGCCCAGCGGATACTCGCGCAGCTGTTCGGGGCGGATCGAGCCGATGTCGGCCTGGATCGTCTGGCCGACCTTCTCGCGCACCGACATCTTCGCCATCAGCGCCGTGATCTTCGCTTCCGTCGCCGCGTCGGTCAGGGCCGCGGGGCTCCTGGCGGCCGGCCAGGCGGCGACATGGGCTGCGGCCTTGCCCGCCGGTGCGAGGGTCTGCGCCTCGGCGAGAGCGGTCAGGCTGGTGGCGGCCAGCAGGGCCAGGGCGGAAACACGGAACGGCGTCACGGCGACCTCGATCGAAAAAGAGGCGCGGCGGCAAAGGGGAAGGAGCCGCCGCGCCCAAAGCACGCCGCGGGAGCAGCGTCATGGGATGAGACGTCGAGGGCGGACGCCGCGCGCGGAAGTCCGCACGCGCGATCGCGCATGGCCTTGGCCTCCCGTCGCGGGGTCGTCTGCTCGCGACCGCCTCACATCGACACGAGACAACGTTGTCTTACTTGATGTCAACACGATTCAATTTGTCCACTTGAGGACAAATCGGCCGATATCCTTTCCATGAAAGGCGAAGACGCAGCAGAGAATTTTTCTGACAACGATGTCTTACTGATATTTCCGGTCGCTCTATTGAAGATCGAAGACGGCGAACCGGCTCGACTCGGCCGCCGGGGCCGGGCTATCGCTAGGTCAGCGCGCCGATAGCCGGCGACGGGGGTTTGATGCGCAACGTCACCATCGTCCATGTGGCCGAAAAGGCCCGGGTCTCGGTCAAGACCGTCTCGCGCGTGGTCAACAACGAGCCCACCGTCACCCCCGACCTGCGCGCCCGCGTCGAGGCGGCGATCGAGCAGCTGGGCTACAGCCCCAACATCGCCGCCCGGCGGATGGGCGGCGGCCGCTCGTTCCTGATCGTCGCCTTCAACGACCGCACCCTGACCCTGGAGAACTGGCGCAGCGACCGCGGCAACAACTGGATCGACCGCATGCAGTACGGGGCCATGCTCCGCTGCGACGTCCACGGCTATCACCTGCTGTGCGAGCTGATCGACCTGGAGTCCGACCAGCTGGCCCGGCGCGTGCAGCACGTGCTGTCCACCCTGCGGCCCGACGGGGTGATCCTGACGCCGCCCAACTGCGAGGACCCGACGGTGCTGGCCGCGCTGAAGAAGGCGCAGATCCCGTTCGTGCGCCTGGGCTCGGCCCAGGCCGGTCCCGGCGCGCGGGTGCGGATGGACGACCAGGCGGCCGCCCGCCAGCTGACCGAACACCTGCTGGCGCTCGGCCATCGCCGCGTCGGCTTCGTCACCGGCAGCCCGCGCTTCCTGGCCAGCCGCGCCCGCGAGGACGGCTATCGGGCCGCCCTCGCCAAGGCCGGCCTGACCATCGACGAGACCCTGCTGGTTCCGGGCGACTTCACCTTCGAGGGCGGGGTGGCCGCCGCCGAGACCCTGCTGACCCGCGCCGACCGCCCCACCGCCATCCTGGCCGGCAACGACGAGACCGCCCTGGCGGTGCTGCACGTCGCCGGGCGGCTGTCGATCGCCATACCGGGCGCGCTGTCGCTGGCCACCTTCGACGACACCCCCAGCGTGCGCCTGTCGCTGCCGCCCCTGACCACGGTGCGCCAACCGGTGGCCGAGATGGCCGCCGAGGCCGTCGACATCCTGGTCGCCTGCGCCGCCGCCAAGGACGGAAAGCCGCCGCGCGCCGATCGCCTGCTGCCGTTCGAACTGGCCCTGCGCGCCTCGACGGCGCCACGATCGGCTGGCTAGTCGGCCCCCGCGACGGGATGTCGCGGGGAGCTTGACCGGCGGGGCCGCGCACCCTCTTTTCTTGCGACTTCCAGTTGGAGCCGCTCGCGTTTGGCCAGAGACATGACCCAGGTCGACGCCGCAACCGCCGCAGCCGGGCCGCCCACCGTACGGCGGCGCCTGCTGATCATGGCGTTGTGCCTGGTCGCGCCCGCCATCGTGTTCATGGCCCTGCTGGCCCGCGCCGAATACGGCCAGAGCCGCGGCCGCTACGAGCAGCAGCTGGTCGCCACCACCCGCGCGCTGGGCCTCGCCGTCGATCGCCAGCTGGCCCAGGGGCAAAGCACCCTGCAGGCCCTGTCGGTGTCGCCCGCTCTCGCCGCCGGCGACCTGGAGAGCTTCGAGCGCCAGGCCCGCGCCGCCGTCGGCGGCGACGCGGCCTGGATCGTGCTGATCTCGCCCGGCGGCCAGGTGGTCAACACCCGCCTGCCGCCCGGCCAGGCCCCGCCCCGCAGCGCCGGCCTGCCCCCCGAACGCTGGGCCGCCGTGCGCTCGGGCCGCACCACCGTCTCGAACCTGACCTTCGGCACGGTCGCCAAGAAGCCGATAGTGGCCATCGACATGCCGGTGATCGTCGCCGGCGAGCTCTATGACCTGGCCTACATCCAGACGCCCTCGGCCTTCGCCCCGTTGTTCGCCGCCCAAGGCGTGCCGCACAGCTGGACGGCCAGCATCGTCGACCGCAACGCCAAGCTGGTGGCCCGCTCGCGCGACCAGGAGAAGATGCTGGGCCGCTCGGCCAGCCGGCCGATGCTGGACGCCATGGCGCGCGACAACGACGGCGTGCTCGAGACCTACACCCTCGACGGCACCCCCACCCTGTCGGCCTTCAGCCGCTCGCCGACCTATGGCTGGACCTTCATCGTCGGCGTGCCGCGCGCCGAGCTGGAGCGGGCCAACCTGTCGTCCCTGACCCTGCTGATCACCGCCGGCCTCGCCCTGCTGGCCATCGGCGCCACGGCGGCCCTGCTGTTCTCGCGCGGCATCTCGCGCGAGGTGCGGGCCCTGGTGGCCGACGCCCGGATCATGGCCGCCGGCGGCGAGATGCCGGCCCAGACCAGCGGCGGCCTGCGCGAGATCGGCGAGGTGCGCGAGGCCCTGCACGCGGCCTCCAACCAGCTGCGCGCCCGCGAGGCCGGCGAGAAGCGCGCCGCCGCCCGCCAGCAGCTGATGATCAACGAGCTGAACCACCGCGTGAAGAACACCCTGGCGACGGTGCAGTCCCTGGCCCTGCAGAGCCTGGGCCGCGGCGAGGCCGCGCCGGGCTTCAACGCCTTCAACGAGCGCCTCTACGCCCTGGCCCGGGCCCACGACCTCCTGACCCGCACCGTGTGGGAAAGCGCCGACCTGGCCGAGGTCGTGCGCCAGACCCTGGAGCCCTACGGCGACCGCGCCCGCTGCGAGGGCCCGCCGGCCGCCCTGCCGCCCAGCGCCGCCCTGGCCCTGTCGATGGTCTTCCACGAGCTGGCCACCAACGCCAGCAAGTACGGCGGCCTCTCCACCCCCAACGGCCGGGTCGAGGTGACCTGGCGTCGCGACCCGCTGGACCCGCTGCACCTGGCCCTGCGCTGGGTCGAGAGCGGCGGCCCCAAGCTGGCCGGTCCGCCGCAGCGCAAGGGCTTCGGCTCGCGCCTGATCGCCGCCAGCCTGCGCAGCGAGCTGAAGGGCGAGGCGGTGTTCGAATACCTGCCCACCGGCCTGGTCTGCGCCCTGTCGGTGCGCCTGCCCGATCCGTCCGGCGCCCAAGCTTTGGGCGACGAGCCCTTTCTCTCCGACGCCTGAACGGGCAGCCGCGGGCGCGGGCGCGAAGCGCCGGCCCGGCGCTTGACCGCCGTTCTCCGGCTCATGGTGATGGTCGATCCGCTCTGCACCCATCCTGGGGCGCCGTCGGATCGATCGTATTGCGTCGCCGCGTAGATTGATCTTCCATGACGCTCAGGATGCACGCCGCAGAGCCGCACCTGAGGGAAGAGCGTTCATGATCGCCACAGATGACTCCGTGATGCTGCCGGCCCGGCCCGAGCCGATCCCGCTGGCGCCCGAGCGCACGGCCGTCATCGTCATCGACATGCAGAACGCCTACGCCTCGCCGGGCGGCTATCTGGATCTCGCCGGCTTCGACATCAGCGGCGCGGCCGCCTGCATCCAGCAGATCAAGGGCGTGCTCGAGACGGCCCGCTCGGCCGGCATGCAGGTGATCTATTTCCAGAACGGCTGGGACGACCAGTACGTCGAGGCTGGCGGCCCCGGCTCGCCCAACTGGTGGAAATCGAACGCGCTGAAGACCATGCGCGCCAAGCCCGAGCTGCAGGGCAAGCTGCTGGCCCGCGGCCAGTGGGACTACGAGCTGGTCGACGAACTGGCGCCCCAGCCGGGCGACATCCAGCTGCACAAGACCCGCTATTCCGGCTTCTTCAACAGCCAGCTCGACAGCGTGCTGCGCAGCCGGAACATCAAGAACCTGGTCTTCGTCGGCATCGCCACCAACGTCTGCGTGGAGTCGACCCTGCGCGACGGCTTCTTCCTGGAATATTTCGGCACGGTGCTGGAGGACGCCACCCATCAGGCCGGTCCCGACTTCGTCCAGAAGGCGACGCTCTACAACATCGAGACCTTCTTCGGCTGGGTCTCGACCGTGGCCGACTTCAAGGGCGCGTTCGGCCAGATCGCGCCGAAATGAGCCGCCGTGCGTCCTTCGAGGCTCGGCTCCCGCCTCGCACCTCAGGATGAGGACGTCACTGCACCGAATTCCTCATCCTGAGGCGCCCGCGTAGCGGGCCTCGAAGGACGCAAGGCCCCCTCTTTCCGTCCCCGGATGGAATGAAGAACTTAATTATCAGAAGGACAGGACCCGATGCCCAAGACCGTCATCACCCCGCCCGGCACGGGCACGCCGATCGCTCCGTTCTCGCCGGGCACGCTGGCCGACGGGATCGTCTACGTCTCGGGCACCCTGGCCTTCGACAAGGACAACAACGTCGCCCATGTCGGCGACGCCGAGGGTCAGACGCGGCAGGTGCTGGAGACCATCAAGTCGGTGATCGAGACGGCCGGCGGCACGATGGAGGACGTGACCATGAACCACATCTTCCTGACCGACTGGGCCAACTACCAGACCATCAACAAGGTCTATGCCGAGTACTTCCCGGGCGACAAGCCGGCCCGCTACTGCATCCAGTGCGGCCTGGTGCGCCCCGACTTCCTGGTCGAGATCGCCACCGTCGCCCACATCGGCAAGAAGTGACGCCGGTGACCTCAGGAACCGTCGACGGCCTGTATTACGAGCTCCACGGCGGCCCCGTCGCGGGCCGCGAGGTCGTGCTGCTGTCGTCGGGCCTGGGCGGTTCGGGCAGTTTCTGGGGACCGCAGATGGCGGCCCTGACGGCGCGCTGGCCGGTCGTGCTGTACGACCACCGCGGCACGGGCCGCAGCGTGCGCGAGCTGCCGACCGACAAGCCCTACGCCGTCGCCGACATGGCCGACGACATCGTCAAGGTCCTGGACGCCCTGGGCATAGCCAAGGCCCATGTCGTGGGCCACGCGGCCGGCGGCAACGCCGGCCTGGCGCTCGCCCTCAATCACCCCGACCGGCTGGGCAAGCTGGCGGTCGTCAACGGCTGGTCGCGGCCCGATCCGCACATCAAGCGCTGCTTCGACACGCGGCTGCATCTACTGAACGACAGCGGCCCCGGACCTTACGTCCACGCCCAGGCCCTGTTCCTCTATCCGGCGACCTGGATCTCGGAAAACAGCGACCGCCTGGCCGCCGAGGAGCCGCACCACGTGGCCGGCTTCCCGCCCAAGGCGGTGATGCTGGCCCGCATCGGCGCCCTGCTGGCCTTCGACGTCGACGCCGACCTGCCGCGCATCACCCACCCGGTGCTGGTCAGCGCCACGGCCGACGACATGCTGGTGCCCGTCACCTGCGCCCACCGCCTGGCTCAGCGCCTGCCCAATGCGACGCTCGACGTGCTGCCCTGGGGCGGCCACGCCTCGACCGTGACGGACGCCGAAGGGTTCAACGCCTCGCTGGTGCGATTCCTGGAGGGGGACGGATGAGCGGGGATATCGAAAGCGATCCTCCCCCTTTGGGGGAGGTGGCCCGGAGGGCCGGAGGGGGCCGGCGCGGCGCCTACCCCCTCAGTCGGCTTCGCCGACAGCTCCCCCAGAGGGGGCGCATCTTCCTGGCCTGGCCACAACATTCTTCAAAGGGGCACTAACACCATGCAGGTCGGCGTCTTCATCCCCATCGGCAACAACGGCTGGCTCATCTCCGAGACCTCGCCGCAGTACATGCCGAGCTTCGAGCTCAACAAGACCATCGTCCAGAAGGCCGAGGAATACGGGCTCGACTTCGCGCTCTCGATGATCAAGCTGCGCGGCTTCGGCGGCAAGACGCAGTTCTGGGAGCACAATCTCGAGAGCTTCACCCTGATGGCGGGCCTGGCGGCCGTGACCCAGAAGATCAAGATCTTCGCCACCGTCGCCACCCTGACCATCCCGCCGGCGATCGTCGCGCGCATGGCCTCGACCATCGACTCCATCGCGCCCGGCCGGTTCGGCATCAACCTGGTCACCGGCTGGCAGAAGGCCGAGTACAGCCAGATGGGCCTGTGGCCCGGCGAAGGCCACTACACCGACCGCTACAACTACCTGGCCGAATACGCGACCGTGCTGAAGGACCTGCTGGAGACCGGCGTTTCGGACTTCAAGGGCAAGTACTTCACCATGGACGACTGCCGGGTCAGCCCGCACCCGCAGGACACCAAGCTGATCTGCGCAGGCTCGTCGGACGAGGGCCTGGCCTTCACCGCGCAATACGCCGACTACAGCTTCGCCCTGGGCAAGGGCACCAACACCCCCACCGCCTTCGCCTCGGTCAACAAGCGGCTGGAAGCGGCCGCCGCCAAGACCGGCCGCGACGTGGCCTCGTTCATCCTGTTCATGATCATCGCCGACGAGACCGACGAGAAGGCGCTGGCCAAGTGGCAGAAATACCGTGACGGCGCCGACCAGCAGGCCCTGGCCTGGCTGACCAACCAGGCCGCGCCCAACGCCGCCGCCGGCTCGACCACCAACACCGCCCAGCTGGCCGCCCCGGAATCGGCGGTCAACCTCAACATGGGCACGCTGGTAGGCAGCTATGAGAGCATCGCCCGCATGCTGGACGAGATCGCAGAAGTGCCCGGCACCGGCGGCGTGCTGCTGACCTTCGACGACTTCGTCCAGGGCATGGACGACTTCGGCACGAAGATTCAGCCGCTGATGAAGTCGAGGAAGTAGAGCGGAAGCCCCCTCAGTCGCTCCGCGACAGCTCCCCCAGAGGGGGAGCATCTGCGTCGTAGATC